>NZ_DKLH01000060.1:7092-61085 GCF_002455685.1 Sphingobacterium sp. UBA6645 | reverse complement strand
CCTAGAATACCAGGAAAGAAAGGATACAAAGATTGACAGGATCAAGCACGCTTACCTTTTTTCGATAGCTTTTGTCTGAACCAAGAAAGAAAGGATGTGAGGATGAGCAGGATCGCGCATAAAAAATTTAATTTAATATAATAACAGACTAAAATTTTGGTCATCTTTTTAGCCTTTCACTCTTGTTCGAGCAAAATGCCCCTATAACTAGTACGCAGATACGGAAGGTAATCTATCATTATGACAACGAGTTAATTTGTCGAAAGGAAAAATAAGCGCATCGAAAAGTATAAAAATCTATGTTCTTTACTATTCGGACTAGAATTAAATTTCAGATACTAGCCCCGATCCTGCTCATCCATAAATCCTTTCTTTCCTGGTTCAAAGACAAAGTATCCTGCTAATCCTCAAATCCATTCTTTCCTCGTTCAAAGACAAAGTATCCTGCTAATCCATAAATCCTTTCTTTCCTGGTTCAAAGACGAAACATCCTGTCAATCCTTAAATCCTTCCTTTCCTGGTTCAAAGACAAATCATCCTTAAACCCTCACATCCTTCCTTTCTTAGCTCAAAAACAAAGTATCCTGCTAATCCTTACATCCATCCTTTCTCGGTTCAAAACAAGCTTTTCTTCCTTTCCTATTTCAAAACAATTACTTTCTAATTCATATATCCCCCCTCACTCTATCACCCCACGCTCTAATATCTAATGTCTGAAATCTAATCTCTAATAATTATCTTTGCAGCTGATTTAAAAAAAGCTATAGTGATCAACGTAAATAATATCTCAGTTTCCTTTGGTGGAACAACTCTTTTCAGCGATGTATCTTTCGCAATCAATGAAAATGACAAAATCGCCTTAATGGGTAAAAATGGTGCTGGAAAATCAACTTTGTTAAAAATTATTGCTGGCGTTGGCAAACCCACAACAGGATCGGTAACTGGTCCTAAGGATGCAGTAATTGCCTACCTACCACAACACCTATTGACCAAAGACAACTTGACGGTTTTTGAAGAAACATCAAAGGCTTTCGACGAGGTATATAAAATGCGTGATGAGTTGGAGGAATTAAATGAGCAGTTAAATGTTCGTACCGACTACGAATCCGATGATTACATGAAGCTGATCGAACGCGTTTCAGAATTGAGCGAGAAATTCTATTCCATCGAGGAGACGAACTACGATGCAGAAGTAGAAAAGGTATTAAAGGGCTTAGGTTTTGAAAGAACAGACTTTACGCGTCAAACATCGGAATTTTCAGGCGGATGGCGTATGCGCATCGAATTGGCGAAAATCCTATTAAAAAAACCAGACCTTATTCTACTCGATGAGCCTACCAACCACATGGATATCGAGAGTATACAATGGCTTGAGGATTTCTTAGTCACCCAAGCTAAAGCCGTTATTGTAATTTCTCACGACCGGGCATTTGTTGATAATATCACCAACCGCACGATTGAAGTGACGATGGGCAAAATCTATGATTATAAAGCAAAATATAGCCATTACTTAGAGCTCCGTAAAGAGCGTAGAATGCACCAGCAGAAAGCATACGAAGAGCAACAACGATTTATCGCCGATAACCAAGAGTTTATTGACCGATTCAAAGGAACATATTCTAAAACCTTGCAGGTACAATCGCGCGTAAAAATGTTGGAGAAATTGGAAATCATACAAATTGATGAGGTAGACACTTCGGCATTACGCCTAAAGTTCCCGCCTTCCCCACGTTCAGGGACCTATCCTGTTATTGTCGAAGACTTATGCAAATCTTATGGCGACCATCTAGTTTTTAAGGACGCGAATATGGTGATCGAGCGCGGACAGAAGGTTGCTTTCGTTGGGAAAAATGGTGAGGGTAAATCTACCATGATCAAAGCCATTATGGGAGAGATCGACTTCGAGGGAACATTGAAGGTTGGTCATAATGCAAAAATAGGGTACTTCGCACAGAACCAAGCTGCTCTACTCGATGAAGAATTAACGGTATTTGAGACGATCGATCAAATTGCCGTAGGCGATGTACGCGTGAAGATAAAAGATCTATTGGGCGCCTTTATGTTCAGTGGCGATGATACAACAAAGAAAGTAAAAGTATTATCCGGAGGTGAGAAAACTCGTTTGGCAATGATCAAACTTTTGTTAGAACCTGTCAACGTGCTGATTCTGGATGAGCCTACCAACCACCTCGACATGAAAACCAAAGACATCATTAAAGATGCACTACAAGATTTCGACGGAACACTGATTCTTGTTTCCCACGACCGCGATTTCTTAGACGGATTAGCAACGAAGGTGTTTGAATTCGGTAACAAACGAGTTAGAGAACACTTTGAAGATATCAAGGGATTCTTGGAATACAAGAAAATGGCGAGCTTAAAAGAAATTGAAAAGTAAGCCGATGCCTCATCTAAAATAATCGACAAAGAGAACTGCAAAAATATCAGGAGCCCTTCACCATCAGATGAAGGGCTCTTTTAATATATCCCACAGCTATTTCCCCTGTGCTCGCTTCAAGTCCTCAATAAATCGCGAGGTATAATAATGCTTGCCTTTAATTTGTATAGGCTTTAGCAAACCGCTCTTCAACCAACGGTAATATGTACTTCGCTCAATACGCAATATCTCGCGAACATCATGTGCATCATAAAGAACGATTTTTGTGCGTTCTCCTCCCATCATATCGCTTGGGTCACCACCCTGCCCTTCTAGTTTTTTTTGCGATTCGATATGCTCAGTCAATAAAGTCAAAACTTTATCTACTGATATTTTCGTCTGAAGTAGCAAGGTCTTCATATACTATTATTTTTAATTTAAAAAATTGAATATCAACCACTTTCAATTTCAAAAAATTGATTATAATCAAACTTAATTAATAATTAACAAATTATCATTTCGTAATTATTAAATAAACAATAGCTTTTTGTTACCACTATAGCTATAAATAACTATATACATTCCTATATTAGTAAGCACATGAGCAAGAAAACAAGAATTTCTACTTATCACCCCATTGACTTCAGATTGGTCTTCATCGATAATTCGGAGGACCCTTCGGTTTTTAGAGAGCAGGTAGATCGTTTCTTTATTCATTCTTTCCAAAAAACAAAGGTGAACCTGCGCCTTCCATTGCCTGTTCATAAAAAAACGGTGTCTGATCTTATGCTCATCACAAAGGGAAGCACTACTCGCCTTTCCGGCATTGAAAAACACACCCTCCAAGCCGGCGAGTTCCTACTGGTTGCGAAAGGAACGATCACCAGCACAATAGACATGTCAGATGATCTAGATGGTTATTATTGCCATTTCGCCGACGACTTCCTTGAGCATGCACCTTTTCTCTTGGATATGTTCCTCGATCCAAATTTCCCGCTGAAGCTCAAACTAACGCCTCAGGAGCAGCAGCGATTGGAAACTCTTTTCCACACCATGCATGAACTCTATCAACAGCCGCCAAGCCTGTCCGATAAATTCAAACTTATTCCCTTTTATTTGCAAACTATCCTGGCAGAAATTTATCAGATCGGAAAACGAACTAAAAAAGATATAGTTGATAAAAAGACCAAGCTTACACAAGCCTTTCTACAACTTGCCAGAAAACATTATATGGAAGCATGGCCACTAACGACATATGCCGATAGGCTCTCCGTCACAGCAAACCACTTAAATAAATCGGTCAAAGCAAATATGCAGATGACGGCCTCCCAAATACTGAACGAGATCATCATACAGGAAGCAAAGGTATTACTCTTGCAAACTGACTTGACAATCTCACAAATTGCCGGACAACTCGGCTATTATGATGTAGCACATTTCGGGAAGTTTTTAATAGACAAACCGGATCAAGTCCATCCAAGTATAGAAAAATGATTGATTCGTACTAATTACCGCTCCTTTTGTCGTGTTAAATCGTGATGCTCGTCACTAATTTTGCAGTGTTTTAAAATTAGAGAGCATGAAATACTATTTACTTGTCATCAGCTTGACTTGCATGTTGAGCTTGAACTCATTCGCACAGCAAGCACCTCCAAACCCTATCCCGAATCCTCCCGTAAACATGGAAATGCTAGTGGGCGATAGAGGCCTTTCTTATCAGGCTATCATCAATAAGAAGTTCCAAAGTGTTCCAAGACTAGGCGTCTTCTCGGTTATGAATTTTCAAACAGATTGGAAATCCTCTCAAATGAATGATTATATGATTCAGGGAAATCTAACCTTTAATCTTATCAAGGGACTGGATATTTCTTCCGGCTTTATTTGGGTACCGTTTCAGGGAATACGCCCTTCTGCCGGAATTATGTATACCTACGCCAACAGAGAATGGTTATTGGTGGCGAATCCACGTGTAGACTTGCATAAGAAAACTAACGGAGAGATATTAGCTTTAGTGGAATACAAGCCGCAGTTGAATGAAAAGTTAAAACTGTACACCCGAGCGCAAGCACTTTACACACAAAATCTACCGGATGATTACCATGCGAGAAGCTATGTTATGCTAAGAGCTGGTGTAACATTCAAAGATGTGACCTTCGGCGTTGGTGGCAACCTGGATTACTACGGCCCGCAAAAAATGCGCGACCATAACATTGGCGGGTTTGTAAACTTTAACTTATTCTAGGAACACAGTAAGTGTCTAAAATTACAGAACAGGATGCTACTGCCTAGCATCCTGTCTTATTATTTACTATGAATAATCATTCATAGAAAACTACACACAAATATAGAAAATGGATATTCTATCAAATTTACATGGGTGGGTTTGCTGGACTGATAATGATAGAATCTTGTAGTCCAGTTGTGTCGCTGAGTACGGTATCACGCATAGATGTGTCTCGCTCGTCCAACATCGTATCTGGATTAACGGGATCTACTCTCCTGTCGTTATCATTTGCCGGATTATTGCAAGACATGATGCTTAACACGCCTAAGCCTAATCCGAACATCCGTAAACCATTTCTTTTATTTAATTTCATATTAACTCCGATCTATAATTTTTTCTTTGTGCCCTTAGGCTCTTTAGGATGCACATCCGGATCAGGCATGGTATTCAATTGATCAACCTGCGGATCTACACCCGCCTCACCGTCAGCGTCACGCTTCTTCTCTCGTTTTTCCATCACAGACGTTAAGGTCTTTTGTTTCTTAGGATGTCTGTCTTTATCGACTATCCCAACTTTTTCGCTTTCATTCTTTGTAGCCATAACTTTAGTCGTTTTACTAATTGAACAGCTACAGCAGAAAATCGTTCAAATTAATTGAACTTCGTTCCGTTGAAACTTTGGTTTAAACGAGAAACAAAAACCGTTTGTACCTAATCATGCCCTTCCGTTTTCACGATTTTATTATAAATTCCAAACAATAAAAATGGTGCTACCCACTGCCCTACAAACAGAGCATCATGGTTTCTTTTGCAACATTTTAATACCGCTGCACCTATCATGGCCGAAATACCCAAACATAGATAAAACTTTGAAGGAAGTTTAGCCGTTTCGTTTTCAATCTTTCTGGTCATTTCGCCTTCTTTTAAGGCGGGGTTGTTCATTAAATCTTCCATATTTTCTGAAATTTAAATTTTACGTATTCTTGTTGATAACTACAGTTATTGGAAACATCACAGTTTAATTCGTTGGCATCATTCTACATTCCCGTATTTATTTCGTCACAAGAGCGTAATCCGTTATCTGTATAGGTATTTATCATTCTAAAACAAGTATAAATCATCCAAAAGGGCGATAAATTCATCTAACTATTTCTGCGGCTAGCTGTTCCCTTTAAAAACATAGATCGATGAGAAAGATTCAAAATGAAGTAAGTAATAAACTAGGTTTAATACTTGCATTTGCAGCTATAGCGGATAATCATGACCCTCATAATCCTAGACGAGGAGGCGAAGAAGAAAATGATAAACTTCCTAATGATATCATTCCTGAAGCTGATAAGCGGCCTCAACCAGAGAACCGCGACGAAGACCAGCCCGAAATCGACGAGAACAACCCTCCCGTAAGTCCCCGAGATATGGATATGCCCGCTGAAAGCGTAGAACAAATCGAAGAAGAAGAAGAAATTTCGCAATATCCTGAGGAGGATTACGAAGAAGAGGAAGAAGAGGACAGCGAAGAAGATGATGAAGAATACAACGACAGTAATCCCGAATCATCGCCAAAACCAAAAACATTCGATGATCGCGATTTCAATAACGACAGAAACGAACGTAGAAATCAACAAGACTTTTTCGAACAAGAAGAAGAGGAGGAAGAAGAAGACGATATGTTTAACGACGATGACTACCGAGACAATCCAGCCGGCAACAGCGATCTCGATGACCGACAACGCGGAAAACTTGATATATAAATTTGATTAGATATTAGACGTTAGATATTAGACATAAGATTTTTTCTGAACCAGGAAAGGAAGGAAATTTGTTTTGAACCAGGAAAGGAAGGATTTAAGGATTGGCAGGATCCTGTAAATCTTCTCATCCTTCCTTTCCTGGTTCAAGACAACCAATCCTGCCAATCCTTAAATCCTTCCGTTCCTGGTTCAAAGACAACCTTTCCTTCCTTTTCTCGTTAAAACAAACCCTCCTTCTTTTCAAGTTTAAACCAAAGGTTCAAGACAACCAATCCTGCCAATCCTTGCATCCCTCCTTTCCTGGTTCAAAGACAAGTCTAAATACTAACTACTAAATACTAACTACTAATTACTATCCAAATCTTTACACATATATTATCATTTCATTACCTTTTTATTGCATTTTTGTAATGTGTAAACGAAATGATTAGCAATGTTCTTTAAAAAAATTAAATCTACCCTAACCTTTGCTCTGGCAATCTCAGCGCTGGCAGCAACAGGACAAGAAATTGAAAAACCAAACATCTCGTCAAAAACAAGCTTCGCTATCGTTGTCGATAGTAAAACATATCAGGCTGCAAAAGATGAAATTGCCGCGTATAAGAAACTTGTTGAAAAAGACGGACTTGGAACATACATTATACATTCAAACTGGGAGTCTCCTGATAAAATCAGAGAGATCCTCAAAGGATTATATCAGAATAAAAAAGCCCCATTGGAGGGTACTGTGTTTGTCGGCGAAATTCCTATTCCGATGATTCGTGATGCGCAGTTTATGACCTCAGCATTGAAAATCAACCAAAAGATTAGATGGGATCGTTCGTCGGTACCGTCAGATAGATTCTATGACGACTTTGACCTGCAATTTGATTATCTGAAGCAAGATACAGCAGCGTCGAGAAAATTACTTCACTATTATTCGTTAAAAGCCGAGTCTCCGCAGTTCTTGGAGATGGACATCTATTCTGCACGAATTAAACCACCGGTGACTGAAGGCGAAGATCGAGTTCAGAAAATTAAAGAATACCTCACACGTTTAGTAGCATTGCGCAGCAAGCAATACCCTCTGGATGATATGATTGCATCGTATGGACATGGTTATAATTCCAATGCGGTAAACTCCATCGCTGGCGAAGCAATCGCGTTGAAAGCTCAAATGCCGCAACTGTTTAAACCGGGAGGTTCGATCAAATTCTTGAACTTTAGAAATGCAGATTTCATGAAGTTCAACCTTTTATCGGAATTGAAACGCGACCAAATTGATTTTGCATATATGACCGGACACGGAACATCTACTCTGCAACTGATCAATGGTTACCCTTATGTATCTAGCCCACAACCATCAATGGAGAATGTCGCAAGATATTTACGCTCCAAAGTTCGCAGCGCGAAGGAAGATGGACGCGATGTTGAAAAAACAATCGATGGCTTTAAGAATTCTTTAGGCGTTTCGGATAAATGGTTTGCAGATGCATTCGACCAAAAGTCTATCGAAGCAGATTCTATTTATAATATCAACTTAGATGTGCAGATCGATGACCTGAAAGATGCAGGCATCAAGGCGAAGGTAGCCTACTTGAATAGTTGTCTGACCGGTTCGTTCCACCTTGACAATTATATCGCTGGCTACTACCCTTTCTCGAACAACGAGAACATTGCAACAATTGCGAATTCAGTAGGCGTATTACAAGATTTATGGCCTACGGAAATGATGGGACTTTTGAAAGATGGTTATCGCGTTGGTAATTGGTTGAAGCATATTGCTTACTTAGAAACCCATATCTTCGGAGATCCTACGTTCCACTATGCTTCAGATAAAGCAAAGGAATTGAATGAAGCTACAGTATTAAATCAATCAGCAAGCTATTGGAAAAAAGTATTGAATGAAAATGACGCTGATCTGCAATCTTTAGCTTTAAATAAATTGACCAACATCCTTCCTGAAAAAGAGGTTTCTCCAATTCTGAAGGAATATTATTTCAATTCGGCATTTGAACCAACGCGTATGCAAGCTTTCCAACTGCTGCGCCGCTTCGAGAATAAAGATTATCAAGATGTATTGCATGCCGCAAAAGGTGATTCATATGAATACATCCGCCGCCGTGCGATATACGACTTAACAGACTTCGGCTCTGACGACTTCACAAAAGACTTAATTGAATTCTACATTAACGATCCGCACTCTGAGCGTATCGCGTACCGTGCGCGTTGGGCCCTTCAATTTATAAATCCCGATCTTGCAAAGCAACATGTGGATGCATTGATCCGCAATAATCCTGCAGTAGCTGGACGTGATGCCCTGGCAAGCAAATTGGACAAAGATTTAGATTACTATAAAAAGAAATCGGATGATTTATTAAAAGCTATTCAAAATCCAGAATTATCGGAGAAAGAAAAGCTAAGCGAATTGACCACCTTGAGACTGTACAGACATCATAAAGTAGTTCCGGCAGTGATCGAAGTGGCTAAGAACAATAAGAATTCAGATGTGGTTCGAACCACCGCTTTGGAAGCATTAGGATGGTTCACCCTATCGTATCAACGCGACGCCATTGTGGAAGGTTGTGAAGCCATATTAAGTTCAGAGGCTCCTGAAGCAGTAAAGAAAGAAGCATTGAAAACAAAAAATAGAATTCATGCTGCATCGCATAAGATTTAGCATAGGATAACAATAAAAAAAGCCGGTTTCATTCAAAACCGGCTTTTTTTATTGTTGAATATATTAGTGATTATGATCCAATGGAGGCGTAATCATAATATGTGCTTTGTAAGTTCCTTCGTCCATTAACCAAGGCATTCCGATGTTGTTTCCTTTATTCGACATACCATAATCCGCCGCTTTAGCATATGGTACATAAATAACGTAACGGCGCTTAGCGTCTGCGATTTCGCCAGTCTCAGGATTTAACCTATCCGCAGGCCCCCAGTATCCGTAAAGCATGCTTGGTGTTTGCGGAATTGCTAATTTGCCAGCCTTAAACTCAGCTTCGCGGATTTCATCACGTTGCTTGCGCTTTCCTTCAGCTGTCAGCTCACGCCCTCTAGCCATAAATGGCTCCAAGCTCTCTGGATAACAGTAAGCGTAATAAACCGACATTTTATAATCTGGAGCCAAACAAATATAGCCGTTCGAACCCTCACGAAGGGTTACAAATTTACCTTCTTGATCATATCCCAATACTTTAGAACCGGCACGGAACTCCGCAGGTGCTGCGTGTTCTGCAATTTTAATCTGAACCTCCGCAGGCAATACCGCTCTTGGTTTTACTTCTTTCGTCTGTTGTGCTTGTGCATTCATCGCCATCGCTGCGATCAGCACGATCAAACTCATCAATCTTTTCATCTTATTCTTTTTTTATTATTAATCCTTGCTATTACTACAAATATAAAGCCTTAATTACATTAAAAGGTCGCCCCTATGCTTAAATTAAAATGCTTTCTATCGTTGAATGTAAAACTATTGGTTTTGATCAACTGTAAATTTCCTTTCACGAAGACCTGTACGTTCGAGTTCGAACGCAATTGCTGCGCATAGTAAATCGGCACTTCGAATTGCTGATAATCCGCTTTATAGAATTGATAATTACGTTGCTCTAAATCCATAACAGGCAGGGTTTCTGCATCCGCCCCAGAATACTCATAAGCTGCATCGAGGTTATTATTCAATAATACACGGACGCCAAGGGATAACTGAGATTTTAAATTGGCAGACAGCGAAAATAATTTATGACCCTCAAGTCCATATCCCATATTTTCTGTAAACATTTGGGATGCAGGAATCAGATAGCGATCATCCAACTTGTTATATCTTAAAATTGCTGCTGCTTTCCAATTGTACGCATCTCCGGATTTACGCAAAAGCTCATAACGACCGGAAACCGCTTGACACTTATATTTCGATCGTACGCTTTGAAACCTCGTGTAAAAACCTTCGCTTTCTGTACCACTGATAAACTCGTTGATATATTCAATGCCATTCATATTCGAGTGTAACAAGTAGGCCTTGAAACCGTGTAAAAAAGCTTCACCGTCTTTTTGAAGATGAAGGCTCGCATCCCATTTCTTCATTAAAATAGAGCCCCCGGGTCTTGGGTTAGAGAATGTGATGTTCGCGTCTTCTGCCTGTACGGTATAGTTCGCATTCAAAAACACGTTGATTGCACTCTGGTACTGATATTGTACGCCTCCGCCAAAAGCATCTCCTTGATAGTTCATTGTACGACCCGCTCCCAATCCGCTAATGGAATTCCCTAATCCCAATAAAGCAAAGTAACCTTGTGAAATATGCGTCACAGAATTGGAGTTATTGGCCTCCTCTTTAAAGTTCTTATACATGAAATTAGCGCCCAAGTGATGCTGATCATTTAGACTGTAGCTCAAACTAGGTTGCAAATCGAGTTGATAATAGCGATTGACGGTACGGATGTCACGCTGCTTTGCGCCCGAAGAAGCAATAAAGTTAGCCCCTAAACCTAAATGTAACTTCTCGGCGATAGGCGCACTGGAAGCCTTAAATCCTATCTTATAGTGCTGATTCAGCCAATCCGATGCATTAGTATCTGCTGTCACATAGGGCATCTCTCGAAATGGATCGATCAGTGATGAATTGTATTCCGCATTGCGAATATTATTTCGCGAATAATCAAAATAACCTTGCAGGTAGCCTTTCTTTAAATATACATTCCCGCGTGTATAAAGATGCAGATTGCCCATGCTCTCACCAGCTTGCGGACGACGGAAATTACCGTCAGTTTTCTTATAGCCCGCGGCTAGGCTGGAATGCTGCTTCGGCTTATCAAGCTGTAGACCGGCTGCGTTCTGACTATGCTCCCATTGTAAATATTCTATTTCCTGCTCCTGTTCGATAATGGAGTGGTTCCCCTCCTGCCCTAAGCTAGGCATTGCCCAAGCGAAACAAGCAGATAGTGAAAGTATTTTATATAAATTGTTATATGGTATGCTCATGATGTTTTGCTTAGCTGTTTATTTTGCGGTTGACCAACTAGGAATCCCCTCGCCATAATGACGAAATTCAGGTGTCACAAGACGTTCGAAGTCTTCGGTACTGTTGTTGGTATCTTGTAAGATTGGACGACCTGCATTGTCAACACCCGATTTCTTACGTCTAACGCCTTTAGAATTGTAAGTTGCCCCAACGTAGGTCATCCCCGCATCCAACAACGATGGTACCCGCTTGGCAGTAATCATATTTTCGTTCTGTCCGCACTCAACGGCATCCATTATATAGGTCAACGGTATTTTTGCATAGAGATTCGCCGAAGTTGTCGCTAAGTTTCTCGTTTGCAAAGACTTGTTGTTTACCGGGTCGTAGCTTTCGCCTTCCGGTACACGGAAGATGACATAAGCTCCCCCCATTACGGAGGTCAAATACTGCGGAAGGCTACCTTTTCCAGCTAAACCATTATAAAAGACATGCTGCATATCCGTCGCCGGCTGGTCTGGGAAGTTCGCATTGTTCATGTTGAACTCGAATTCCGATGTAGAACAGTCGATCGGAGATTTCGGATTATATTGCGCTAACTGATGATTTGCGGCAAACTGAGCCATACTGAAGGATTCTCCAGGTGCCAAAGGATAATCCTTTCCGGTTCCCGGAATCTTCCAAATTCGCTCTGCATAAACATATTTCCCCGCATCTGACTCTGGCCAAACAGGTAAGTTAACCGTTGCAGCACTCGGTACCAAGTTCGCGAAATGAAGACCATCAAGATAAACGGTTTCATCGGAGTTATTGATGATTTCGTAAAATTGATTTCTGAAGTAAAATGGTTCTGTTCCGGCGTAGAACAACTCACTAAAGGCCAATGGCCCAACTGAAGCTCCATTAACATCAATACTTAGCGATTCCCCGTCTTTCACAACAAGATAATTGACTTTGCTTCCAATTAGATAAAAGGTCTTTCCTTCCTGCTCTACATTGCCGGTGATATTAATCGAATAGGTTCCTGGTATCAATTTTTCAATACGATTGACCCCATTTGTCATTTCCTGCTCGATACGATAGCCTTCTGTAAAGTTTTCTAAAACTATTTTCAAGCCTTCGGTGCGCTCAATCCCTTCTGCTACAGGATTCGCCGTAATATTCAACGTCATATAGGCTATATCGTCCGTATCGAGTCCATTATCTATTCGGCTACAGGAACTGAATAAGCTCGCCGCAGCCAACAATCCATATAAAGTATATTTTCTGTTCATGATAAGCATTATTTAATGGTAAGACCTAGATTCAACCCAAAGAAGAAAGGATTGCTTGCATTTCTGCTGATGTACTGTGTCTTGTTACGATCCGAGCGGTGGTTAGGATAAGACCTGAACATATTGTTCGCAAAGAAGGATACACGCATAAAGTCTCTGATCTCTTTGGTAATATTGATATTGAAATTAAAGAATGTCGGAAGACTTTCCATCACTGCGTATGGTCTAGCCACTTTACGCATAATTGATTTGAATTCTGGGTCATCTTTTTTAGTTACATCAAAGTCATAAACCTGTCCATCATACTTGCTGATGTAACTTGTCGGAATGGAATCATTTCCATAAACGGTCCAATCCGACTCTTGCCAAATTCCTTCGGCCGTCAGAGTAACCACTAATCCGATCGAAGGGATGTTGTGAGTAGCACGAATCGAAGTATTCAATGCCCTGTCGTATCCGACTTCCATATCTGGCGCATATAATCCAATATGCGTTCTATTTGCGGCACCAAGACCGCTCTCATCATCATAATAATTGTAGTTTGAAGAAAATGATTTCCGCCATAAATAGATACCGTTGACACTAAATTGCGTACGGATTGCGTCAATTCGTTTCAGTTGTAACTCCATCTCAACCCCTTTCTTTTGAAAACGACCCGTATTGTTTGGCATCGTATATTTTGCTAATACCGGATTTGAAGTACCGACCAAAGATGGAGAATTGGCGCTTGCACGTTTATATTCTACGTAGTCTACCGGTTGAAATGAATTGGGCGTATAGCTAAAACTATAGCCGTCGATCAGCTCCTCGCTGAAGCCCGTAACGCGTAATAAGGATTTCCCAATAGTCAGGTCGAATCCGACTTCTGCCTTCTTATTCTTCGCAATCTTAAGATCTGCATTCTCGGTGTTGAATACACGCGTAGTCGTCAAGAATAAACGTTCTTCTTCAGGAATGCTCGTACTTGCTAATTCATTCAGGTTGATATATTCAAAATAGGCGCGCTCTGGATACAAATACATTAAGCTTGGCCCCTTCGCTAACAAACCATAGCCCCCGCGAAGGCTCAGTACCCGCGGTATAACATCGATAGTCGCATTGATACGTGGCGACAAGGCTGACTTGCCTTCGCTAAACAAATCATAGCGTAAGCCCGCTTCAATGTTTAACTTATGGTCACCCATATGGGCAGTAAAATTCTCTTGCGCAAATAATCCGAACTGCTGTAGCGCCGGAATCTCGCGAAATGTACGTCTGCGGAAAGTGGCATTGGGCACTTGAGCTGGCCGTACCGGTGGCAATGAATCAACAAATTGCTTGCCATCACCAAAGTTCTTATCGTATTTAAAATCAGCTCCTAAAAACCATTTATGTTCAGTGTTCCCTACTTTATTGTAAAATGAAGCAATCGCTTTTGCAAATCCTGAAAACTCACGCCCATCAATGGTGTACTGACCAACATAGGTCGAAGGTAGGTACACTGCATATAAGTTTTCCTCGCTAGCCGGAATATTGGTAATCTCGTTGCCATTCGCATCATAAACCGGCACACCCGGTCGGTTCGATAAAACTGCACCGTCCGTATAAGTCATGGAATATGGAGCGGTGGCATTGTTTTTCTGCTCAGATAAATAAGAATCTTTATTTTGATAACTTCCGTTTAGCGTGTAGCGGATATTCTTCAGCCATTTCTCATTAAAGTTTAGCGTCCCGTTGGTATTCAATGTGAAACCGACTTCCTTGCCGTATGATTCTGTCAACGTACGGATGTCGTCCGGGTTAAGGTCTCGCTTATTCTTTCCATAATTAAATGCGAATGAGCTGTTCGTCGAGAGCTTATTATTGAAGAATTGATTACTGTACAACGTATTAAAAGTTGCTCGTTGATAGGACACATAGGCTTCCTCCGGCTTGGTCACATTATAGCTGTAATCCGCACCAAAATTCACAGCACCTTTAGACTCTGCTAACTGTATCCCTTGGTTCATGGTTATGGAATACAGATTAGGATTTGTTCTTGCTTCGATAACAAGTGGTTGCTTTCCAGCTTTTTGATTAACAATGACTGCTCCTGATGCCACATCTCCGTACTCAACGGAAGGAATTCCGCGGATTACCTCAATAGATTCGATGTTCTGAATCGGAATATTTCGTACGTCAATCCCTCCTGAAGGGGCTGCTCCGCCCGACATGGACGCTGATCCTCCAGATCCAACGGTATTCATAACCTGCAAATTCGCGTTATTTGATGTAGGCGCTCCATTCACGATAATCGAAGTTCCGAACGCATTAAATTCATTGGCGGCCTGTGAATTTGGATTCCGATTGTTACTTTCGAAATTACGGATCTGAATTTCCTTAGCATTGGTTAAATCCGGATTGGAAGCTCTTGCCCCAGGCATTAAGCTCATCACATCGGCTAAGCTGTTCGCTTGTAAATGTTCGATTGCTGACCGCCCGATAACAGAGCTTGTCGCTAAATTTTTATTCGAAGCCTCTGCCGTTACCCCGACCTCTTCCAACCTAAAGGAATTGTCCTTGAAAACCAACTGAATATCTTGATTACCAGATAGCGTAAAGACAGTGTCTAGTGGTACTTTCCCAACATACTGACCTTGCAAGCTCAATCTCCCATAAGGAATATCCTTAAATTCGAATCGGCCAGAACCGTCCGTCGAAAGACTGATACCCATATTTTGAATACTAAGCGTGGCCTGTCTTAAAGGGCGTAATTGCCCATTAACAGTTTCGAAGGCTGTACCTGTAAGATTTGCTTTTTTCTCTTGAGCGGCTAGGTGATGGGAAGAAAAAATACTAAAGCAAGTCCCGATAATTCCGAGCGTAATGGTATTAAATTTCATCTGCAAAAATGCGAGTATAAATCAATAAATGTTTTTCGGGCCGATAGATGTGAAGAACGTCCCTATATTTCAATGGCAAATATAGCTGTTTAGAATCTTTCTAAACAAATTAATTTCATAAAACTGTGTTCAAGGTACACATTTATCGCTACTTATCTGTGCTGCCCCTTCAGGCGATAGATATCTAATTCATCTGCAGCTTCTAGAAAGCGCTCATAGAATATAAAACCAAGCTTTTCGATCAGTCTAACTGAGCGATGATTTGCAGGCATAACAATCGCTTGCAGAATTAAATCCGGAAGTTTAGCGCACAACGCATTCATATAGGCGCTCACCGCTTCGAAGGCATAGCCTTTTCCAAAGAACTCCGGTAAAAATGCAAATCCTATGTCTGGATGTTCTTGGTTATCCCTATATAGCAAAGTAACAACACCAATTGGCTCATAATCTTCCTGCGTCCTCACAACATGATAGAAAAACCCATCCTTTTCAGAAATCCATCTGATATAACCTAGGGCATCCACTAAGTCATGTACCTCTTTGTCCCCGATAAACTGAAGCCAGCCCGGGGTATTCAACAACTTAAGAATGAATGCTGCATCAAATGCGTCCAACGGACGGATGTCTAATCTTTCTGTTTGTAGCTTTATGAACATATCATAGATAAGATTAAATTTAGGAAAGAATTCCATAAATAGATCTAATTTCTAAAGCTTCGCTTATTTTTGTAAAAAACAAATAACATGAGCGAAGGAAATACGAGAGCGAATATCAAACCGGGAATGATCGTGAATATCATCCTAAAGAAGGATCAACGCACAGGTAATTTGACCGAAGGCGAAGTAAAAGACATTCTTACATCTGCCCCTTACCATAGCCGTGGAATCAAAGTGCGCTTGACCGATGGATCCGTCGGACGCGTCGCTGAAATTATCGAAGACGACTTTTAGGTACATCAAAGGAATCCTACGGTAACAAGTTAACCAGTTTTAACAAAGTCCTGACAAACGGGGATGTTATTCTCCTTTATAATGGCTATGTTTGCCATTTTTGGCCTATTCGGCAGTTTCCGATGGTCAAGACTTTAGAAGAACATAATCATGGTTGCAGATTTACAGGAAAAGGAAATCAAAGATATTTACAGGACGTCTATTATTCAACAAACCGCATATTGGTCGAAAGTCAAATTATTGCAGGGTGTAGAAACATTAGCATTCAACTTTAAACTTGACCCCGAAGACTTGGGCATTTCACAATATCAATCTGATACCTTCTTTATCGGCGACTTATTGATTATTTTACAGAAACTCGACGCTGAACATTGCATTGCCTACGTACCTTACGGCCCGGAAATTGAACCTGCTGAAGATATGCAGGGATACTTCTTAGAGCAATTGTCGGAAGCTTTACGAACCTTCCTACCTGCTACCTGTATCATGATCCGGTATGATCTTTCATGGCAATCCTTATGGGCAAAGGATGATGACTGCTATGACCTTCATGGCAACTGGTTAGGAGCGCCAGATAAGCGATTGCAAGAAATCCGATTAAACTATAGTACGGAGCATTGGAATCTACGAAAGGCCAATACGGATATCTTACCTTCCAATACGATATTTATGGATCTGAAAAAAGATTCAGAAACGCTTTTAGGGAACATGAAACCGAAAACGCGCTATAATATTAATCTTGCTGCACGAAAGGGCGTAAAGATCAAATCGCTCGGTTTAGATAGTTTGGATATATGGTATGAGCTCTATAGACAGACGGCGCAACGCAATAACTTCGTATTGCACGACATCAATTATTTCCGTATTGTGCTAACGGCAAGGGCCAATGATACGCAATCGCCTGCAGATGTATACCTATTGATTGCTGAAGTTGATGAGCAACCCTTAGCAGCGATGTTTCTCGTGATGACCGGAACTAGAGGGACTTACTTGTATGGTGCCTCGGCGACCGAAAACCGCAATTACATGGCAACTTACGCCCTGCAATGGAAAGCCATGCAGATTGCGAAGGAAAAAGGCTGTACAGAATATGATTTCTTTGGGATCTCACCTCAAGCAGACCCCGCACACCCTATGTATGGATTATATCGCTTCAAGTCCGGATTTGGTGGACAGATATACCATAGAATGGGCTGCTGGGATTATCCGTTGGATAAAGATAAGTATGCCGTTTATGCGTCCATGGAGTTTAAGAACCAAAGCTATCATTTAAGCTAAAGTCATTATATCCTAAGGAGCTTTCTTTCACAGTATAGTTTTATGTCCGTATTGCTGTATTATCAAACAATTTGTAAACTTGCAAGATAAGCAGCTTAAACTATGAAAACGACAGATAAACATAATGAACGTATTGCCAAGATGGTTTTCGGATCGGTCTACCCCATGTATGTGCAGAAGGTAGAAGCGAAAGGAAGAACGATAGAAGAGCTCGATCAGGTTATCACTTGGCTCACCGGCTTCGATAAGAAGAAAATTCAAGAACTTATAGATCAAAAGGTAACCTTTGAAGAATTCTTCGATCAGGCGAAGCTGAATCCGAATGCGCATCTGATTACTGGTGTCATCTGTGGGGACCGAGTGGAAGAAATTGAAAACCCGCTGACCCAGAAGGCAAGATATCTTGATAAGATTATCGACGAACTAGCCAAAGGCAAAAAAATGGAGAAGATACTTCGAGGCTCGACTTCCCAATAGCACAGCAACAAATCCCATATATTAGCATCCCTGAATTAATTTTTCAAATTCTTGTAACCTTTTCTTTATTGGTATACACTAATGAAGAAAAACAAATAAGCTATGAAAGAATTAGTAGGAATTTTGGTTCCAGCTGCATTATGTGCCTGTGTGACATTAAGTATTTATTTTGTAACTAAATTCCGTTATGATGCCATCAAAACGCTAGGTGGCCCTATTCCGAGATCCTCGAAGTCGAGATTTTCATGGAAAAGAACAGGTATCGTTGTTTTGGGATTCTCTATAGGCTTACTTCTCGTTGGAATATTACAGAATCTAAATGTCATTCAAGCGAACGACAGCAGAGGATTTTTTATTATCGGGACCATAACCTTCTGCGTTGGTACTTCTCTATTCATTGCGGATCGCGTCAGCTCGAACGAGAAAGAAATTGATGGATAATATTTACCTCGATAAAATATTGTCCGGAGATCGCCATGCTTTTAGGTATTTCATAAGTACCTATAAGGACATGGCATTTTCCGTTGCTATTTCCATGGTAAAGAATGAGCTCTTTGCAGAAGAAGTCGTACAAGACTCTTTCGTTGAGGCATATTTATCGCTCGCCAGCTTCAAAAAACAGGCAAAATTCAGCACTTGGTTCTATAAAATCGTCGTGCGAACGGCTTATAAATATAGGCAGAAGAACAAGATCAGCGATATTGAGTTTGTCATTGAGAAGCATGATCAATCAGCATTTGAAAATATCGAGCAGCAATTACTCCAAAAAGAACAGAGCCAAATTATTAACGAAGCATTACTGAAAATCCCTGCAAACGAGAGTCTACTATTAAGACTATTTTATTTGGAAGAATTAAGCGTGAAGGAAATTGTAGAAATCACAGGCTGGACAGAAAGCAATAGTAAGGTGATTTTACATCGTGCTCGCAAGAGCCTAAGCACCGTCATGAAAGGTCTCACTTTAAATTTAAATTATGGAAGCTAAGGAAGAACAAATAAAAGAATGGATGAAATCTTCAACTGTCAAGCTCCCTTTTCAGGATTTTGAAGATAGCGTCATGAATAAGATTGCCGAAGCAGAAGAACAGAGAGCTCGTATGGATAGTTCGAGAAAATATGCTTTGATATTTTTCGCCATTGGTTCACTTTTCGGAATGGCATCGAACTATTTGATAGCAGATTTTGTCGAAAAGTCCAAACTCGACGTACAGCTTAAGAGCAACATACAATTAGTCAGTATGTTAGTTTATGTCGTATTGATCCTTCTTTTTAGCGATAAAATATGGAAATTAAAACAATCGTTGAAGCGGCAGTAGTAAGACTGTGTTAATCTTATAAAGACGATTTCCGTATAACCAACTCCGTATCGAGTGCAATTGTTTCGAAGGTAACTTCCTTGTTTTTGGAGTTGATCATCTCGGTTAGTTTCTGAAAACCAAGCTCCCCCATCTTCCTTGCCGGTTGGACTACGGCCGAAAGCGCCGGATTAAGTGCATTCGCATTCGGGGTATTCGAAAAACCAATGACCGCAATATCCGTTGGAACGGCAATTTCTAAATCGGCCAATACGCCTAATGTACGCGATGTGATTTCGTCAGTAGCACAGAATATCGCATCTGGCCGCGCCTCCGATTTTAAAATCGGCACTAAATTCTCCTTGATCAATTCTTCGATGGGTTGACCCGCATAGTCGATTTCTAAATTCAATTCGGGAATAAATTTAAGTTTAGAATCTTCCAAACCAGCAAGAAATCCTTTAAAACGTTCTTTGCTCACCCCAAGACCACGGCCGGTAATATGCATAATACGTTTTTTTCCACGCTCTGCTAAGTGTATGGTCGCCTGATAGGCTCCATCAAAATTATTTGCGCCGACTTTATGCGTCTCTAGACTATGAAAAGTGCGATCCACCAATACTACAGGTATTCCGTCATCCTGCAGCTCCCTTAGTTCCCTTTCGCTTGAATCAGACGCCATCGGAGTCAACAGCAGCCCATCAATACCACGCATGCGCAATACTTCTATCGCTTGCTTTTCCAGCATCTCCTGATTGCGGCTTTGCATAATAATAATATCGTAATTAGCGGCCTCTGATGCGGTCTGTATGCCGTCGAGCAACTGCGCGACAAAGTTATTGCTGATGTTACATAATACGACCCCAACCGTATTGGTTTTTCCGGTTTTGAGATTCTGCGCTACTTTATTAGGACGAAAGTTATGCTTCGCCGCATACTCCTTAACAGTCTTCTTGGTCTCTGCACTAATTTCATAACTATCCGACAAAGCTTTTGAAACAGTAGATGCAGACAGATTCAAAGCCTTGGCAATGTCTTTTAAGGTAATTCTCATAATCAATCACATAGTTGGATGGGTTTTATCATCCAAAATCGCAAAATCACTTAGTGATTACAAAATAACAATAATAAATTAAATAAATGGCAACAAAACTCAATCAGCACTAAACGATGAAAATATATGAGAAAAGGATTGGAATACCATAAAAAGAGCCTATTGCATCCCGCAATAGGCTTCAAAACAACTAATATATTAATCTATGGAGATTAATCGAACTTTAATTTGATTCCCTTGGAATCGCTAGAAAACTTTTGGATTAAAAGGAATCTAATATGTTTAACAACTGGTTAATTCAAAAATACGAAAAAGAATAGAATTTACACCATTCAAAACAGATAAGTTGAGTAGAAATCAAGCAATTACCTTTAAATATTTTAATTTAACTGTTTTGCACTAAGAATTTAACAAATTGATAACATGAAAAATGATACTTTGTGAAAAAATAAACCACTCTCTTGAAAATACTAATCAAGGGATGATCCGAACTTCGGATAGAAAAATCATTTCTTACCATACATCAATGCACAACACACAAAACGCCCCTACCTTTGTTGTACAAAAATTAAGAAAAAACAAATAGCATATATTATGGCACAATGGACATTAGACACTGCACACAGTGAAATCGAATTCAAAGTAAAACACATGATGATCTCTACAGTAAAAGGAAGTTTCCAAGACTTCGGTGTAACTGTAGACAACGCATCTGACAAATTAGATAACGGTCAGGTAGTTGTTGATATCAAAACTGAATCAATCAATACCAAAAACGAGCAAAGAGACCAGCACTTAAAAAGTGGTGACTTTTTCGATGCTTCATCATTCCCGGAAATCAGATTTGTATCTACAGGAATTACCAAAGAGGACGATGATGAATATAAAATCTCAGGTGATTTAACGATTAAAGACGTTACGAAGCCAGTAACTTTTAAAGCTGAATTTGGCGGTATCGGAAAAGATCCTTGGGGTAACCAAAAAGCAGGATACACAGTAACCGGAAAAATCAATCGTAGTGAGTTCGGATTGACTTGGAATGCTACCCTGGAAACAGGCGGCGTGATGGTGAGTGATGATGTGAAATTCCAAGCTGATTTACAATTTGTATTAGCGTAAGAAAACTAGAAATAAAAGTAGGAAGCCGTCTTTTGAGCCGGCTTCTTTGTTTTTAAATGGTTTCTGCAAAAGGCAGCATCGCATCCTTGTCCCAACTCATTCGACACAAAACCAATTCAAAGCCCTTTCAAACCCAATGTAAAACCCTTTCATAACCGTTTGGGATTGGGTATGATTGGGGTTTGATTAAATTTTAGATTGTATATCTCTGCTCTTAGATCTATTCTTTTGTTCCAACTAGGCCTTATTATGTGTCCAAATGTCTTGGAACGATAACCCTTGCTTCAAAGCCGATAATTTTTCATGCCATATCCTAAACAAAACCAGTAATTTGCTGTTTTACGACAAGATAAAATCCTTGTGTAAGGTAAATCACAGCTAACAAAATTGATATATGGACTTAAAATCGAATGAACCCTTTTGGTTAATTAAGAATGGTATTTTAAACAGTTATCCTTCTCTTCAAGAGGATACGGAATGCGACGTGCTCATTGTTGGTTCGGGCATCACCGGTTCGCTGATAGCGCATCAATGTATTATGGATGGCTACAACACCGTACTGATCGATAAGCGGGAGGTTTGTAATGGCAGTACCTCGGCCACCACTTCCATGTTGCAGTATGAAATTGACGCGCCGCTTTACGAGTTGAAGGAGACTGTAGGCGAAGAGAAAGCTTTAGCAAGTTATCAAGCCTGTTCGGATGCTATTGATCGCTTAGAGGAAATATCAAAATCTATAAAGTCGAATGCTGGTTTCGAGCGCAAGAAATCCCTTTATTTTGCTAGTACGCAAAAAGATTCCAAATGGCTTTATAAAGAATTCGAAGCCCGGAAGGCGGCAGGTTTCAAGGTGGAATGGTTAACTGATGAAGAAATAACCTCAAGATTTGATATACAGAAGAATCACGGCGGCATCTTATCGAAACAGGGAGCCAGTGTCGATGCGTTTACCCTAGCGCATGAATTATTAGCAATAAATGCGAAAAAAGGATTGAGGATTTTTGATAAGACCGAACTGACGAAGGTAGATTACAAGCGAGGATTCAATTTATGTACCTTGAGCACTTCGGCCAGCATCAAGGCTAAAAAGATCATCTATTGTGTAGGATATGAAAGTGCGAACATGATAAAGGAAAAATTTGTTAATCTATTGAGCACTTACGCCATCATTTCTGAAGTAGATAAAGAGCTATGGAAGAAATATAAGGACGTCTTGATGTGGAACACCTCCTCCCCTTACCTTTATATGCGCACGTCAGACGATTATCGTTTCTTGGTTGGCGGAGAAGATGAGGATTTCAGAAATCCCCAAAAGCGCGATGAATTACTTGCCGACAAGGAGCAAAAGCTCGTTAAAAGTTTCAGAAAAATGTTTCCAGATCATGATTTCCAATTAGACTTTAGTTGGGCGGGCACCTTCGGAGAGACAAAAGACGCCCTTCCTTACATTGGCGCACATCCGGATTTTAAGAATTCTTACTTTGTATTAGGCTTTGGGGGAAATGGAATTACATTCTCCGTTACCGGTATGGAGATGGTTTCTGAGTGGCTGAAAGGAAAAAAACATAAGCTCTCGGAAGCGTTTAAATTTGGAAGATAAGCCAAGCTAATATCATAATATTTTTATTACGATTCGATACCTGCTTATTTTAATTCTAAACAAATAAGTAAATTTGTGAATTATTCATTAAAATATGCAGATTTTAGTCATAGAAGACGATAAAAGGATCAGTGATTTCTTGGTGAAGGGATTGGAGGAGAACGGACATTTACTGACCTTATGCAAGTCTGCAGAAGAGGTATTGGCAAACTATACTACTCTTCCCTGGGACATCATCATTTGTGACATCATGCTACCCAAGATGGATGGAATCCAATTGGTGCAGACCCTGCGCTACAAAAAGGTGAATTGCCCGATCATTATGCTGAGTGCACTGAACAGCACACAAGACAAAGTCGCCGCATTGGATAGTGGTGCTGATGACTACCTGACCAAACCCTTCCATTTCGATGAATTATTATCCAGAATCAATGCACTTGCTCGTCGAAACCAACTCAATGCCGTAGAAGAGCGTTTCAATATTCGTACTTTCAATGATCTCCAAATCGATTTGGATCAATTTAGGGTATCCCTCAACAATCAGGATGTCAAACTCTCGCCTCGGGAATACAAGCTCTTGATCTACTTAGTGGAAAATAAAGATCGCGCCGTTAGCAGAACACAAATTCTAAACGCCGTCTGGGGACTCAATTTTGATAATCAAACAAACGTTGTGGATGTCTACATCTCCTATTTGCGATCGAAGATTGAAAACGCAGACAATAAATTCATATACACCGTAAAAGGAGTTGGGTATATATTTAAATCTTAAAGGGTGAAACTGAAACACAGACTTTCATTGTATTCCATTGTCATTTTCAGTGTAATCATACTGATTGCATCTGGAATAATCTATGTCTCCTACTATAAACAAATGGAGAACAAGGAACGACAAAACCTGGCCAACAAATCTGTACTTGCAGCAATCTATTATCTTGAACAAGATGAGGTCACTGAATCCGAGCATGAGAAAACGAAGAATCTACTTCTGAAAACAATATCAAGAAGAAATATTGCCGTTTATGATGGTGAAAACATCCGATTTAAAGGTGATATGCTCATCGATTCAAACATTACGACTTCCTTTATACAGCAAGTAAGAAATTCAAAGTCGGCGAATTTTTCGAATAAGGACTTTTTTTATCACGGGCTTTATTATCTCGATAATCAGGGCGAATTTGTCGTTATCACCAGAGAACCGAAGTCTGCTTTCAATGAACAAATGTTCTCCTTATTGAAGATACTGGTCATCGTTTCCTTGGTCGGATTGATCTTGATCTACCTATTTTCCAGATATCTGGGTAATATTGCTTACGATCCGGTGAACCGCATCGTAGACCAAATTAAAACTAGAGACCGAAATAGCTTTTACGAGCCGCTAAAAGAAGAGCAATCCTATGCAGAAATACATGACCTTATCGGGACTTACAATCGCTTCATCGATCGGCTTTCTCAAAACTTCCAGATTCAAAAAAACTTCATCGATTATGTTTCTCACGAGCTGAGGACGCCTATCACGGCCATACTAGGAACGTTAGAAGTGACGGAAACGAAGGATCGCTCTTCCGAAGAATATAAAAATACGCTCCGTAGTTTAAAGCAATATAGTCTCGATCTGAACGATGCGCTCGATCAGATGATGATACTTTCGGGAGCAAAGAAAAGTTTCGAGTTTAGACCAACTCGGCTAGATGAAATAGTTTGGGAGGTCGCCGAACATGGCATACTTTATCATGAGGCAAAGATCAACGTACAGGTAAGCGTTCAAAATGCTGAGCTGATGGAAATAAAAGCGGATGCTAAATTACTTGAGTTGGCCCTTAATAATCTTGTTGGCAATGCCATCAAGTATTCGAACAACCGTCCGGTCCATATTGAACTATACGAGATAAACAATCAGTTAGCGCTAAGTATTAAAGACGAGGGTATTGGAATTTTAAAAGAAGATATAGAGAAGATTAGGCAAAACTTCTACCGAGGTCAAAACAGTAAGGATTATCAAGGGAAAGGGATTGGTCTGTCTATGGCTCATATCATTTTCAATATACATAAAATTGAAATGTCACTGGAAGAAAACAAGCCCTATGGCACGGTCGTAATCTTGAAGTTTCCTACTTTCTAATCAAATTCTAATCTAGCTTAAAGGCGCAGCTAATTTGCTGAACATACTTTTGTGAAAAATAAAAGTATGTGGCAAAAAGCATTTCTTTCCTTTATTTCTATTCTCTATAGCTTGACTAGCTGTTTTTCACAGGAGCTTACGCTAGACGACTTAGAGAAGAGCTTTGTGCTCAACAATCAGAGCCTCTTTATTGAGAAATTCAATATCAGTAAAGCAGAGGCGCACCGGATGCAGGCCAAGGTTTGGAACAATCCGAGCTTCGAGCTAAGTGAGGTCAATCTTTGGACGAATCAAACCGTTGATCAGGGAATAAAGCAACAATATGCTATCGAGCTGCAGCAATTGATTGAAACGGCGAGCAAACGTAAATCTCGCATACAGGTTAAAGCCTTTGAAAAGAAAGACGCGGAATATGCTTACCTGGAATTATTATTTCAATTAAAATCTGAACTTCATAAGGCTTTTTACATTGCCCGTGCCTTATACCAACAGGAAGAAGTAAATAAGCAAATTGAGGCATTATACCGACGCCAAACAGAAAAATTCAAAAAGCATGTTGATGCTCAGCATATCTCAAAAGCTGATTATTTAAGAATTCAAGCTGCACTGTTGAGTTTACAGCGCGAGAACTTGTTGCTACATCATCAGCAACTAGAAATAGTGCATCAAATAGCCGTACTAACTCAGATGCCGCAGCTGACCTTCGATTCCCTGAATCTACAGGCAACATCGGAAAGCAACATGGAGCATAATTATCTTTCAGGTATCGATCAAAAGCTAGCGAACAATATCCAGCTTCTCCGAAAAGCAAATAATATAGAAATAGCGCGTGCGAATTGGAGTCTGGAGCATGCCAATAGGATTCCAAACTTGCAACTGATAATAAACAACGACCGGGGTGGAAACATCATGCGAAACTTCGTTGGTGTCGGTCTATCCTTTGACATTCCACTATTCGATAGAAATAAACAGCATATCAAGGCTGCTCGACTTGAGCTGAATCAGCAGGAAGCTCATGCGAAGCAAGTTGACTTTGAACTGCGAGCAGAGCTTAGCAAATTGATCAATCAAATATCAGAAACCGAGAAAACCCTACTACTCTGGTCTGAAAACCTGAAAGAAGATCAGTCCGCAATCTTGGAAATCTATCAAAGAAATTTAATGGCAGGACAGATATCCTTAATTCAATTTATTGATTACATAGAATCCTTTAAAGATGCCAGAACTGCATATATCGAGCTCCATGAAACCTATCAACATCAATTAGCGGATTTAAAACTCCTTATTGGCCCTGAAACTCCTATTTATGAAAATTAAAACACTATTGCTAAGTATTCCAATTTTGCTTCTACAGCTATCTGCCTGTCAAAACGGCAACGATCAGGTAGTTTCAGAATCTGACGGCTTGGATACCACATACTGCATCTCGACGGAATCAAAGAACTTGATTGGTCTTGATATTATTCATCAACGTCCTATTCAAGAACAACTGACCTTTAGCGGCAAAGTCGAATACAATGAGAACGACCTCGTTTCCTTCAAGAGTTTAATTCAGGGGGTTGTCGAACAGGTGAACTTCGAACTGGGCGACGAAGTTAAAAAAGGACAACTATTGGCTACCGTGAGCTCATCTGATATCCAGCAACTTCTTCAAGATCGCCGATATCAGGAAAGTCAAATTAGCCTTCTTGAAAAGCAGATCAGCAGCAAAAAGGAAATGTTGAAAGACGGTTTAATCGCGAAGCCAGAACTGCTCACGAGCGAGTATGAACTTGCGGCAGCGAAAATAGAACTCGACAAAATAAATGCAGCACTACAGTTATTCAAAGCGACCAGCAAGGGATCCTTTCAACTAATTGCTCCTAAAAATGGTATTATCGTCAAGAAGAATATCAGCGCGGGTCAAACAATCAGTCCCGAGGATAATGATTCGCCATTATTCGCCATATCAAACCTGAAACAGGTATGGATATTAATCAACATACATGCGACCAATCTTCCTTACATCCATCTTAACGATGAGGTACAAATTCGCACCCTGGCCTACCCCGACCGAACTTACCGCGGTAGAATCGATAAGATATATAATGTGTTCGACGATGATGAACATGTATTAAAAGCACGGGTAGTGTTATCGAATGAGGATCTTAAGCTCCTTCCGGGCCTAAGTGCAGACATTATCGTTAATAAGCGTACAAATCTAGGTGATGCTTTCGCGATACCCAATGGCGCAAAGATATTCCATAATAACAAAGAATACGTCGTTCTGTATAATACAGATTGTGACCTGCAGGTGAAAGAAATAAAGAGCATTGCCAGCAATGAGGAATTCACCTATGTGAAGGAAGAGTTCGCCGAGGGCCAGCAGATCATCACTAGAAATGCACTACTATTCTTCGAACAGTTAATTCCCTAATGCGATGAAGAAGTTTGTACAAGCCTTAGTTACTTTTTCACTTAGAAACAGTACGTTCATCCTCTTTGCGACTTTCATCCTATTGTTCGTTGGGCTTTATGCCTTGAAGCATACAGCAATTGAAGCCTTCCCCGATGTGACCAACACCCGCGCTAGGATTATCACGCAGTGGCCCGGACGCAGTGCGGAGGAAGTCGAGAAGATGGTCACCCTGCCAGTTTCCAAGCTGATGAATAATATTCCGAAGAAGTCTAATATAAGGTCGATTTCCCTATTCGGGTTATCGGTCGTGACCGTGCAGTTTGAAGATGGGGTTGATGATTTCTTTGCTCAGCAATATGTATCGAATAAGATTTCGGCTGTCAATCTGCCCGAGGGGGCCGAGGCGAGTATAGAACCGCCATCGGGAGCAACCGGAGAGATTTACCGCTACGTCATTAAATCGGATTTGCCAACGCGTGAAATCGCAGCTATTCAAGATTGGGTTATCGAGCGGGAACTACTTTCGGTTTCGGGAGTCGCCGACGTGATCAGTTTTGGGGGTGCCGAAAAAATCTATGAAATCAAGATCAACCCTACGGAATTGAGGAATTATAACCTCTCCCCGTTGGATGTATATGAGGCGGTTTCGAAGTCTAATATCAATGTAGGCGGCGATATGATTCAGCAGGGCGATCAAGCCTATGTTGTTCGAGGTGTCGGATTATTAGACCGCATCGATGATATCGGAAATATAACTATCGAACTAAATGGTACCACGCCTATTCTGGTGAAGCATGTGGCAGAGGTTGTGGTGTCTAACAAACCCAAGCTCGGCCAGGTAGGCTATAATGATAACAACGATTTGATTGAGGGAATTGTGGTGATGTTGCGTGGCGAGAATCCCTCGTCGGTCGTTGAAAATTTAAAGATTAAGATTGAAGAACTCAATACACGGATTCTACCTGAGAATGTACAGATAGAGCCTGTCATCGATCGGACTACGCTAGTCGACAATACAGTTAAAACGGTTTCGAAAAATCTAATAGAGGGCGTACTATTGGTGTCTCTGATTGTGTTTATCTTCTTATACAACTGGAAGTCTACTTTAATAGTTGCCTCTGTAATTCCTTTGGCATTTCTGTTTGCCATCATCATGTTGAAGATTCAGGGCTTGCCCGCCAATCTGATATCGATGGGTTCCTTAGACTTCGGTCTGCTGTTAGAAGGCACATTGGTCATTGTCGAGACGGTATTTGTTGCCTTGGCGACCATGTCGCATAAGGTCGGCGCTAAGCGATTTGCAAAAATGAGCAAGATGGGAATCATCAAGAAAAGCACAGGAAGTGTTGCTTCTTATATCTTCTTTGCCTTATTGATTCTAATCGTTGCGCTATTGCCGATATTCTCCTTTCAAAAGGTGGAAGGTAAGATGTTCACCCCACTTGCTTTTACTTTGGGCTATGCCCTGCTAGGTTCACTCATTCTGAGTTTGACCTATGTTCCGGCGATGTGCAAGCTTCTCTTCACAAAGGAGATGGAAGAACGCGAGAACTGGATTACGAAATTCTTTCAACGAGCAATATTCGGGCTTTATGAAGTCTCGTTTAAATATAAAAAAGCCAGTATTGGCATCTTTATCGGAATACTCTCGATCTGTATAGCCTTGTTTTCCCAATACGGATCGGAGTTCCTTCCGAAACTAAATGAAGGCGCTATCTACATCCGCGCTACCCTTCCCAATAGTGTGAATCTGGAGAAATCGACGGAATTGACGGTGGAAATGAAGAAGCTTATTCAAAAAGGTACGGAGGAGATTGATTTTATACTGACCCAAACAGGTAGACCTAATGATGGAACAGACCCTACGGGATTTTTCAATATTGAATTTCTGGTTCAACTGAACGATCCATCAACATGGAAAAGAAAAGTAACTAAGGAAGATATAATTCAGGAGATCAGAACTAAACTACAGCATTATCCGGGGATTAATTTCGGTTTCAGTCAGCCAATTCAAGATAATGTCGAGGAATATGTTGCCGGTGTAAAGAGTGCTCTGGTCATTAAAATATTTGGCGATGATCTGTACGAACTTGAGCGTTATGCGAATAAACTAGCCGGTACGATAGAGAAAGTGCAGGGTATTACGGATATCAACGTCTATAAGAATATCGGCCTACCGGAACTAAGGATTCAGCTGCATGACCATAAGATGGCGAAATATGGCATCAGTACGGCTGATGTTCAAGCTGTGATCGAGATGACGATTGGTGGGCAGGCGGCGACGAGATTTTACGAAGGAGATCGTCAATTTGATGTGGTCCTACGTTTCCAAGAAGAATATAGAAACAGCCCCGAGAAAATAGGCAATATCATGATTCCCAGTAGCAATGGACAGCATATTCCCCTACAAGAAATTGCTAGCATAGGGTATATAACGGGTCCTGCCTTTATTTATCGCGAAGGAAACAGTCGCTATATCGGGGTTGGTTTCAGTATTGAGGGCCGCGATTTAGGGAGCACCATTGCGGAGGCAAAACAACTGGTTGCAAAAGAGATTAAATTGCCAAAGGGCAAACACATGGAATGGGCAGGCGAATTTGAGAGTAAAGAGCGCGCCAGCAAGCAGTTAGCACTCGTTGTACCTATTTCCTTAGTGCTTATTTTGATGCTGCTTTATTTTAATTTTGGAAACATCAAGGATACAGCAATCTGCTCTATAACCTTGGCCTTTGCCTTCATCGGCGGTTTCCTTTCGCTGTGGGCAACAGGAACTGTATTTGGTATATCCGCAGGCATAGGATTCATTATTCTATTCGGCGTGGCAACTATTGATGGTATTGTTCTGATCGGTGTTATCAGGGACAATATCGCTCATAGAATCCCATTAAAAGAGGCGATTATTCAAGGTGTTAGGAGCCGAATAAGACCGGTCGTTATGATTGCGTCGATGGGGTCCTTTGGATTATTACCGGCGGCCTTGTCGACGGGGATGGGATCTGAAATACAGAAGCCATTAGCAATTATGATTGTTGGCGGGCTTATTATTTGCTTGATCCTCTCCTTTTCCATTATTCCAATTATTTTCTATTACGCGCATCGTAAAGATTAAAAGATATTTGTTTTCAATTTTAATTTCGTCGAGGGCAGGCTTTAGGGCCTGTCTTTTTTTTAGAAGTGATTGCTTTCGAAAGTCTTCAAAAACTTTCATTCTTGTTAGTTTTTAAAAAGAAAGTTTTTTCTGAAAGTGTCTGTTTTCAATGGCCATCAAGAACTTTCATCCTTGAGAGCTTTTAAAAGGAAAGATGAAAGATTTTTCATTCCGCTTGTTGCGTTTTTCTCAAAGATTACGTTACTTAAAAAAACTATTATACCAATAACGAAAATATGAAGAAGAATCTACTAGCCATTTTAACCGCTGCATTATGCGTGAGCAGTCTATCAGCTCAGTCCACTTTGACGTACAATGGTGCTCAAAACATGTCATCGAATAAAAACGATAAGTCTGGATATTTGGCTTTCCGACAAGATCAAACGGAAAGCAAAAGAAAACAAGGTGTATTCTTTGAAATATTAGGTACTGGATTAACCTACTCATTCAACTACGATACCCGCTTTCAAAACAGACCCGATGGGCTTGGTGCTCGTATTGGTCTGAGTTATTATGCTATCGATGGGGAAAAACTCTTCACGCTTCCTGTAGGCTTAAACTACTTGTTAGGGAAGAACGGACATTACTTTGAAATGGGCGCCGGCGCTACATTCATTTCCGGTACGGAAGAGGATGGTGAAATCTTTTTCGTCGATTCTGATAGCAATACCACAATAACAGGAAACTTGGTATTCGGCTACAGAAAACAGCCGGTTGATAGTGGTTTTCTATTCAGAGCAGGTTTCGCACCGCTTATCACTAGTGGGAATTTTATTCCTTACTGGCCGTATGTCAGCTTTGGATACTCCTTCTAAGGGAATCATGGGTTCCTAAAGTTTTTATATGCTACTCTCGATATTAATAAGAAAGGCTGCCTATCAAGGCAGCCTTTTTCTATTCTATTTTATCCAATTCTAGAAGCTTTTTGATTTTAAGTTTTTATCGACTAATATGCCATCAATCGCTTTCAGATTAAAAATAACATTGCGTTTTGCTTTCAATTTGATAACAAACAGTTCATTGCTTCCTTTGGCGGTCTCCTTATTGCCCACATTCACAAACGTTGGATATAATGCCTTCTGTCCGTTGGTATGAAGCCTGTCATTGGTTAAGTTATCCATTTGCTTCAAACCTAGGTTGTCAATTCCTAGATATTCGTAATCTTGAGCACTATATGGCAACGCGAAACTCAATGCATTGACAGCGTTTAAATCGACGCCTTCCACTTTGATGGTTACTACATCATCTGCAGCATAACGAGTTTTCGCCGTAGACAATTTAATAGTGCCTTTCAGATTCTCTTCTTTCTCCGGTTTTACTTTGCCGTCCAACTGAGTAGCTACTACCGAAATATCATAAGCGTCAATAAGTCCATTCTTGTTGACATCGCCATTGCTTACATAGCCTTCGAAGTCCGCATCGCCTTGGCGCAAGCCTGTATAGTTTATATATGAGGTATAATCGTTACGATTGATCAAGCGGTCATTGTTGATATCTCCCGGGATGTAACTTTCGGTTCCCGGAACTTTGAAAACATAGAGTTCGCGCCCTGATCCGAAATCACCAACGGCTTCAGATACGGAAATTTTGATATAGCGCGCATTAGGTTGCTTATCAAACACGAACGTCTTCACCTCATCATTGTGAGCCCACGTGAAATCGCCTGCATCCTCCCAATGTGATTGATCGCTACTATATGCTACTTTACCTTTCAGCAATACGCCGTTTCCACGTCCGGAACGAGGTAGGTACTGAAACTTATCCAATTGATTGAAAGATTTTAAATCCATAACAATATCAAATGGAACAGCTTCTTTTCCCCATTGCGTATGCCACATATTGCCTTCATCATAGTCGAATAACTTCTCTATCCCCTCACTTCCTTGATTAGGAACAGTTGTAGTCCCCACGATCCCTGGAATTGCATACAATAGCGGATTAGCCTTAGTTTTCGCCGCGAAGCTCGTCCAATCCGAAAAGCCGTCTTTATTTACCGCACGGATCTTGAACTGATAATCACGCTCTGCTTTTAATCCTTCAAACAGTAAAGTGGTATCTTGGATCAATCCATAATGTACGTCTTGAAAATCAATCTCGTAGTAATCAGCATTGGCAACAGCGTCCCATGTTGGACGTAAGGTATACGCTTTTGCGTTTGCATCCTTTACCTGCGCATTGCTAGGTGCAGATAAGGCACCGGTTTGCTTCAAATAACTGTTCTCGGTTTCATAGCGATAGCCTGTAATACCCAAGGCAAGCGCATTTTCAGTGATGTCTAAAGATTTTACCTTTACAATTAATTCCGGGTTTTTAATGATCTGAACCTTTGCGAACTCAGAACCTGGAGTAGCAAATTGATTAAGATTCGGACGAGCTTCATAATAATATCCGTAGTCTATGGATTCTAATTTCTCTCTACTATCAACTTCCTGCAACTTATATTTGCGGCCATTGATTTTCAGTACGACTTTCTTGGGCTTTTGGGTCAAGTTTACCCGAAACTCTGTCGCTTGGTTTTTCTGAAAGCCATCAAAATCACCTGTAGTTTTCTGGATTTCGAGTAGCACTTCTCCACTCTTGGCAATTCCAGATGTAATAATCGTTTCTACAGACTTGCCGCTGCGATAAGCCTCCGTTGTACCATCATCATCATAGAGTTTAAACGTATTCCACGCATGCGGATAAAACTCAATAATACGAAGTCCAGGATCTATTTCTGAAACATTGTTATTCGCAGGAACAACAGGAATAATGGCTCCTCGTTTAATGAAAACTGGCAGTTTCCAAAGTGGTGCTTTAAAATTGTTGATTACCTGATTTCCTGCGTATTCCTCGCCTGTAAAATAATCTACCCACTGTCCTTCAGGTAAATAAATATGATTACGGATATCGTTTCCTAGCGTGTCAGCTTTTGTGGCTTGGTAGATTGGTGCAACCAATATAGAGGGCCCGTATAGGTATTGATACTGCGTTGCGGTGCTTAACGTATAAGCGTTAGGATCGTCTAAGAACATCGCCCGTATCATTGGTTGTCCTGAAACCGCTTCCTTTGCGATACTATAAGTATAAGGCATCAACTGCGACTTCCACTTTAAATAGTGTCTGTTGATCGAAGTGATTGGCTCACCCAAGGCATGTGGATATTTTTCGTTACTACCCCAGCCATCCATATTCAATTGCATTGGCGAGAAAGTCTTCCATTGGAAATCGCGCGTATTGACAATCTTATTTTTGCCTCCGAAGATACCATCAATATCAGAGCTGATATTAGGCTGTCCGGAGAGCCCTGACCCTATATATGTAGGAATATGGAACCGGATGTATTCCCATACACCACCTGTTTGGTCTCCTGACCAAATACCAGCATAACGCTGCGTCCCTGCCCAACCATCTAATGAGATGATGAAAGGACGTGCATCTTTTCCGTAATACGGCATAATATGTCCAACATCAGATACGCCATTAAGTCCGAAAGAATAGCCTGCCCCAACCCATGCTACATCAGTCTTGAGCACTCTCACTCCTGCATCGCGCACTTCCTTCACGATATCACGCTGTAACAATGCGTCGATGCTGTCTTTAGGGTGTAAGTCAGATTGTGTCCACAGACCAATCTCTACTCCCTTTTCGCGTGCATAGTCGCCCAAGCTTTTTAGATTCGCAATATTGCCATCCAGTGTTTTGGTCTGGCCATAGCCAGCGCCATAACCATCGTTGGGCAATAACCAACCTAATGGCATATCGTTATTCTTATATCTATCGATAACTGCTCTCGCTGAAAACTGGTAATTGTTCAACTCTCCATTCAACGATTCACGAATACCGGTTTTATCCTTTTGGCTTTCCTTATAGCGCTTTCCGTCTTCAAATAGAATTCCATTTTCATCTTCTTTCCAGTAGTCCCGGTTGTAGGCATTAAGATGCCCTTGATAGAAACCAAACTTAGGTAAGAGTACAGGATTCCCTGTGAGTTGATAGAAGTCGTTAAGCAGGGATACTGCATCAGGATTCACCATAAAAAAGGCGTCGAAGTAATCCGAGTCATGGGATAACATCACAGTACCCTTTTCTTTCGCTCCGAAATCGTAGCGACCTTTCTTAAAGGTATAGAACATCACCCCATATCCCTTATTGGACCAATAGAAAGGTGTAGGCGATGCCACACCGCCGTCGGTCCATGAGTTGGTATTCTCAATCAGAATTGCCTTTCCCTTATGCGTGAAGCGCCCATTCTGGACTCCCCCACCAAAGAAATACTCGTCGTCTTGCTCTTTCAGGTTGATACCACTCTTCTTATCTCCAAACTGTATAGCAGATAAACTTTGAAGGACCGTCTTTCCCGATTTCAAATCAGTAATCTCGAATAGGCTGTTATCTTTAGATATATCAATACGGATTCTTTCCGTTTTGATCAGGATTCTATCATTAGCATCCTCAAATCTTAAGCCTTTGACGGCCTTTCTAGGATTATCGACAAGTATATTAGCCTCAGGCTTCGCTTGAGGATCTCGAATGATCCCTCCATTCGGATCGAAGAATACACGAAAGATATTATCTCCATAGAAATCAAAGCTAATACGCTTTTGATTGGATAAAAGAAGATCTATTGTTGTAGCATTTATCTGCTCTGCAGATAAAATAGAAAGACTGTCCGTAGCACATACAACAGTTGGTACAGCGGATTGTATAGCTTTCGCTTCCGATGTCTGCGCGATACACAGCGATAATGCCAGCGCCCAGAACATCTTATTGTTTTTGTAAGTCATATTTTTACGATACTTTACTTTTATGCAACTGTTATATCGTAAGTTTTAAAAAGGTGCCTAAAGGTAGAAAAATCTATTGTTCTCACCTATAATATGATAAAAATAATACAGTAAAGAAAACTTCCACGTTTCCCTTGAAACAAAAGGGCGGGGATAAAATTTCCTGATGTCGTTTGAAAAATGACACTTTCGGTAAAAATAGGTTTGGTTTTTGCACTATTAGCTATCGAAAAGAGACCGACAATAAACTAATAGATAACCTATTATGGAGCAAGGATCGAAAGACACGTCAAAACGATATAAAGCGTTTATTAGCTATAGCCATGGAAACAACCAGGGAGAAGGGAGAAAGTGGGCAGATTGGTTGCACCATGCTTTAGAGACTTACGAGATACCCGAAGATCTTATTGGGAAGAAGAATGAACAGGGACAGGAAATTCCCCGGCAAATCTACCCGGTCTTTCAAGATGAAAAGGAGTTATCGGCAAGCTCAAACCTCAATAGCTCCTTAACCGAAGCGCTCGATCGCTCTGAATTTTTAATCTACTTAAGCTCGCCACGATCTGCAAAGTCAAACTATGTTCGGGACGAGATACGCTATTTTAAAAAGACCGGCAAGTCGAAGCAGATAATTGCGTTAATATTGTCAGGAGAACCTGAATATAGCGGCAAGGAAACTGAAAACCAATGTTTCCCAGACGAGCTTCGATATAACGTTGATGCAGATGGCACCGTTCAGAAAGATCAACCCGAAGAAGTCCTCGCTGCTGATGTCAGGATTCCTCATACGGACAAAGAAGGCTATACTTCCGCTGAAGCCTATCGGCATCAGCTGCAGCTAGAAGGCAAGTCTAACCATGAAATTAAGATGGCGGTGGATGAGTATAAGAAACGTCTTGATCTTGCCCTCTTGAAAATTATTGCTGGTATTCTCGGCGTTCCGCTCGGCGAGCTGACCAAACGCGACCAAGCCTATCAACTGGAGAAAATCAAGAAGAAGAATAGAAATATACAGCGTATTGCTATCGCAATCGCTGCTTTAGGCATCATTGCCATTATCGCAGGTATCGTAGCATGGAATCAGAAGAATGCGGCACTTCGCAATCTTGCTCGTTCGCTCTATGCTTCCGGCATCAACAAATTAACGGAAAGTGAATACGGGGATGGCGCTGCGTATATCGCAGAAGCAACACGCCGGGGCGACGAAAGTGCGAAGCTATTTGCACACTCTATGCTCGCTATACAAGATGATCTCACTGTCATGCAAAACAGTATGGCCGGAAATGCCAGTTATTCACCAGATGCCCAATGGATAGCAACATATGCCAACGTAGGCGCAAATAATAGCGTGCTGCAGGTCTGGAATGCTATCGACAGAAAACTGGTCAAACAGCGTGCGGACATTAGCAGCCGCCAAGCCTCGAGACCGCAGTTCGACAATAAAAACAGAATCTATACGGCAATTGATGAATATAAAATCATCAGATACCATATCGCTGATGACAAGATAGAGGTGCTAAGACCCAATCCGGACAGCGTCTTCTTGACCATTCGCGCTGTAGCACCCTCTGGGAAATACCTTGTATTTCAGCAGTCGAATCAACTCGTCTTATTTGATATCGACAAAAAGCAGGAAAAACCACTGTTGAGCTTCTCATCTATTACGCCTAATGCAGCATATTTCGATCAGGTTGACCAGACTTTGGTCGTTACGATGCTAAAAGATGATGCGACTGAACTACGCGTCTTCGACCTGCATCGCGCAGAGCCTAAGCCTGTGTTTACCAAAATTTTGAACTCAAGTATTAAGCGTCCGATGTTCAGTGCGTCTGGAAAGCAGATTGCATTCACAAATCAGCAAGGACTTCATTATGTCGACTATCAACAAAAGAAACAGTTTGAAATTAAACCTCCCGGTCTTCCCTATTCTTTCGCGGGCATCAACAAGAATGGGACAATCAGTGCCGGTAATGATGATATTCTGGATCTGTTCAACGATAATGGCGAGCGAATCAAATATACCAAGCTTTCGAAAAATCTATTCTTCAGTACAGATTTAACAAAGATATTAGCGCAAGACCCTATGGATATGGATTACCATTCGCCAGATTGGACACAGGAAATCGTAAATGCTAATCCGCTAAGCTTCATTAAAAATGTGAAAAACACACCCCTAAAACTAGCCCAATATTATGCGGATGACAATTTCTTAGCGGGCATTCCCGGTAAAAATGTAAACGATCTGTACGTATTGAATAGAAACAGGAACTCGATTGATTTATTAAACACACAGACCGGCGAGATTACAAAAGGATACTTCTCCATCAAGGAACAGATTAGCTTTATCCACTTTCTTCCAGTTTCCAATATCTTTATTGCTAAAGACAAAAATGGTTTAACGCATTCCTTTGATGCCAATACAGGAAAGGAAATAGGGAAAGCCTTCGACAGTCAGGTCAAGACCTATGTTTTCAATGCCGAACAAACGCAGGTCTTAGCTCGTACAGGAAACAATGGTTTTGGGATTTGGGATTTAAGAACCGGCAAAAAGCTCATCAGTTACGAAACTGAAGGTGTACTGGGCGGATTCACCGCCAGTCCTGACCTGAAAACTATCATAGTTGTTGATAAGAATTCCTGGAAGATTATCGATGTGCAGACCAAGAGCGTCTTAAAAGAAGAAAAGGGTACTTTGAATAGCGGGACCTTCAATAAACAAGGAACAGCATTAGTTGTCGTGCGAAACGACGGCAAAGCAAGTGTGATGAATACCAAAGACTACAAGACGATCTTCGAAATTCCAACCATCGAGTTCCCTTTTGTGGTCTTCAACAACAAAGGCAATGTCCTAGCGATCTCAGAAGATGCAAACCATATGCGTCTGTGGAATTTGGACACGAAAAAGTCGTTCGGGCAGAATATCATCATCAGCAAATACTCTAAGTTTTTTCAATTCTCCGAAGATGATTCCAAGATCTTCGTTCAGGACGATGCCGAAGGCTTTGGCTATGTTGCCAAACTTGTGGATGCAAGCAATGGCAATGTATTAACTATGCCGTTCATCAACAAGAAATTCGACTATATCCATATCCTTCCAGGCGAGAAAAAGATACTCACCGTTGAAGGCTTGATGGAAGGCAAAGCGATAAGCGTATGGGAGATTCCAGGGAATGTGGAAACTTCGAAAGATCAACTTGCTGAAGATCTGGAAAAGTTCTATGGAAAAAAATACGACGAAGAAACGGGCGCCATATTAGCGTTCAATGATAATAAAAAAACCTACAATACCTGGTATTTTCAGGATCCGGATGTCAGAACACTCTCTCCAAACTCAAAAGAAGGAATCGTCGAAATCATCAAAAAGCACTACCCGATCAAAACCGATGCTGATGTACAGTTCCTTGGGGTAAACTATGCACAGCATCCCCTATCTCGCGCCATCCTTGCAGACTACTTCGGTGCAAAGCCCGAAACCAAATACATAGGGCAACGAATGTATGAATTGACAACAATTCAGCTTCCGAAGATTAGGAATGAGAATTTGAAAAAAGAGGTACAACAAATCTTACAGACAGCAGCACAAAAACTTAAACAATAACAAGCATGAAGCTCAATAGAAGGCAAAAAGGCATATTTGGAATCATATTTATCGTCGCACTGATCGTACTCTCCTGGATAGGGCTATCCAAACTCTATCCCGAAAGCAATACGCTCAGATATTTACCCGATCGCATCTACCGAATCATCAAAATTGTGTTCGGGAGTGATCCGTCTGCAACCTCACTGGAAGATGCAAGTATCCCTTGGGAACTCATTGTGGCAAAGATATTCACGATTTTCATTCTACTATTTGGAGCCTTTAAGATTATACAAAAGATTTTTAGTGAGCAATACACGCTCCTGATGGCTTCTTTCAAACAAAATCACCTCATCAGCATAGGTGTTTCAAAAAAAGGACGTCAGCTTCTCCAAAGCCTTAAAGAGGACAAGAATCAGCAAGGAATTGTGATTGAGAAAGAAACGGAACATGCCAACATATCTGCGGTTAAAAAACAGGGACATAAAGTAATCATTGGAAATGCGGAGGATGAAAATACATTACTGGAAGCCGGTATCAAAAGAGCCTCAGACCTAATCGTATTTCTTGAAAACGAGCAGACAGTAATTGAGATTGTAGAATCAGTGCAGCAAATCTACAAGAAATCCAATTGTGATAATGCGCTTCGCTGTTATGTGCACCTAAGAGATCCTCGACTGATCGACTTAGTGAAAAATGCAGATCTCCAATTCGCTAATAACAGCGTAGACCTACATTTCTTTAATGTCCATAAGATGGTTGCTCGGCAATTCTTTACCAAGCTCGTCAACGATCTGGAAGCCGGACAATCTCAAGATCTGGAGAAAATAGTATTCATTGGATTTGGAGATTTTGCTAAAGCTATCCTTTTGCAGGCACTTCGTATTATGCACCTGCACCCGAATAAAGAACCAAAGATCGCTATTTATACCGAGGGGGCTAATAAGGCACAAATCCAATTTCAGGAAAGATATCCTATGGCTCATAAAATTGGTGAGATCAGTTTTCACGAATTTGAAGGGTCTTTTACGCCGATTTTGCATGAGCAAAACTTAGGCGAATTAAATAAAAAAGCAATTGTCATCAATGCCTTCGATGACGATGAAATAAACCTAAACAACGCATTAGAACTCCTCCAAAAAAGTAGACTATCCGAATTTGCGATTTATACGCTCAATGCAGAAGGCAAAGGATTAAGAGCATTGATGGAAGGCAGCAAGGAAAACAAAAGGATTCACTTCTTTGGAGGGATCGAAGAAACCTGCAGCATTGAGTTTATCACCGGTGAAAAACAAGACAAAATAGCGCAGGCAATCCACGATGATTATCAAAAACTAACCTCCGGGGAAGCCACAGAAAGCAGCCGATATACCTCCGACTGGCACACACTTAGCGAAGATGCGAAGGATGCAAATAGAACGCAGGCAGATCATATTCCTTTCAAACTTTTACTGACCGGAAAACCCTTGGAAACAACGAACCCTAAGGATTTCCAATTCACGTCTGAAGAAATTGAATACCTAGCAATAATTGAACACAAAAGGTGGGTGGCGCATCGATATCTACATGGATGGGATTTTGGAACAACCAGAAATGATGATCTTAAACTGCATCCTTCCTTAGTACCATGGGAGCAGATATCAGAAGCAGAGAAACAGAAAGATAGGGATACAATTTTAAGAATCCATAAACTTATTTAAGAGATTTTATAAGATTCATTAGAGAGGGAGTGTGCTATATCAACTACAACTTCCTCTTCACCCTTCTCTTCAGAACCTGATGCAATTGAGATTGCTCAATTAAACCATTATAGGGATTGGTTAAAACTAATCTTTTCTTAAGTTCTTTTGGTAAATCATTTAGCGACTTATCATCATCAATTATAACAACATTTTGTTCCGAAACCTTATTTGCTGCTATCCATCCGAAGATCTCGGCCTTCCTGCTAATTCTATCAAATTTCCCAACAGAATCTTGCGCGTTTGGACCACGTCTCACGAAATCTAAAATACTTAAAAACTTAAATTTTAATCCACGTCGACCAAAAATCTCTTTCCATTCTGCAATACTATATCTATAGCGATGGGAACTAGAAAGCACTATTTGATCTTTTGTAAAATATATGGTCGATTGAAGAATTTTAACAGCAACATCGTTGAACTTATAAAATCCGTCGGCATCAAGCTCTACAGGTCTATGCGGATTTGCATGTACCATCACACCGTCAATATCTAAAAATACAATCATAAAACATTTCGTTTATATCGTTCAAGCCAACTACCATTATTTATAAAATTGTTAAAATTCTCTCGATTTAAGTTCCGATTTAATCCTATCCTATTATCAAATAGGAATTTAAGCTTACCTAATCGTAAAACATCATTTATTGTATGAATTAACTATTAACATTTTGTGACGGACAAAGGCTCAGCGAATGTTCCCGAACATCCCTATCTTTGTGCGTAAATGATAGACACAGCAACCCACCATAGTGCCAAAACAGTTCTAAGTATCGCCGGATTTGACAGCATTGCCGGGGCAGGCTTACAGGCAGACATGAAGACCATCTCTGCAATAGGCTGTTATGCCGTGAATGTACTGACGGCCTTGCCTATACAGAACACAATGGGAGTTCGATCGGTCTACCCTATTCCTGATCAAGCAGTGGAAGATCAATTAAACTGTATTTTCGACGATATTTATCCCGACAGCATTAAAATTGGTATGCTTCCAAATCCTAACCAAGTCGAAATCGTTGCTCGTTTATTAAAAGGATATCAGGGAAGCATTGTTATTGACCCCGTCATGGTTTCTACATCGGGGCACCTGTTGGTAGATCAGGAAACCATTACATTGTCCAAAGCACTCCTCTATCCGATGGCTACCCTAGTCACTCCCAACCTCGATGAAGCAAGTATGCTGACTGAATGTAAAGTTTCCAACCTTGAAGAAATGAACCAAGCTGCTGATAAGCTTATCCATATGGGGATGCATGCCGTATTGCTCAAGGGCGGACATTTGGATAGCGAAAAACTTAGCAGCATATTAAAAATAGCAGGCCAAGATCCTGAAATATATGAGTCTGAACGAATAGCGAGCAAAAACACTCGCGGAACGGGATGTACCCTTTCCTCAGCAATTGCATCTTACCTTGCGCTAGGCGATACCCTGCCTGGGGCATGCCAAAAAGCGTTGGATTATGTACATCACGCTATATTAGCAGCGAAAGACAGATCGCTCGGCAAGGGCAATGGCCCCTTGGATCATTTTTTCAAGCGCTAATATTGCCTTTACAAGAATGAAAACGCCGATGCTTAATTAGCATTGCTATATGATTAAAAGAAAGTATTGGGGATTTGATATGAGCAAACTACTAAGGTAAGAAATACTTTATTAAATTCACAAGACTACAATCATTTTAAAATGTAATGAGCGTCGTGGTATTTCAATCATATTCGATGGATATTTGACTATTCGCTAATGGAGCGATAGACAAATAAGATAGTTTATGAAACAAAGAGTCCCAGTATCGCAAATCATGAGTAAAGAGTTGATTACTCTATCCCAAAAAGACAGTCTTTACGACGCGGAAAATCTTTTCAAAAAACACAATATTCGTCACCTACCTGTAGTAGAAAACAAGAAATTAGTAGGCGTAGTGAGTTATTCCGACTTGTTAAAGATAAGCTATGTTGATGTAACTGAAGACGACGATATCGAATCAGTGGTTTACGACGCATACACCGTTACGCAACTTATGGCAAAAACGCCAGTCAGCATATTGCCGAGCAGCACGGTTAAAGAAGCTGCAGAAATTTTATCCAAGCATTCCTTTCATTCAATTCCAGTCGTTGAAAACGAAGAACTAGTAGGTATAGTCACGACAACTGACCTACTCAACTATTTCATCGACCAATACTAAAGTTCTTCATTATCTTTTTGTAAGCCTACTTTTCCAGCAAGTAGGCTTACGTTTTTTGTGCCTGCTATTAATTAAAAAAACAATTCAATTCTATTGGTCTGGTTTTTGGTTAACTTTAAGCAACAAAAATCGTTGTATTATGAAGAAATTATTATCACTTTCCTTCTGCGTTGGAGCACTAACCTTCGCCGCTTGTGAATCGAATGCGAATAAACAAGGTGCCGGAGCTGATACCACTACTATGTCTGACGACACGAGCGCTGACACTGTGGATAATGCGCATAACTCGCAAAACTCGGTCGACTGGGCAGGTACATATAAAGGAGTTATTCCTTGCGCCGATTGTCCAGGAATTGAAACAACTGTTGTTTTAAATAATGACTTAACCTTTAAGTACACTGGAGTTTATCAAGAGCGCGATACTAAAATCGAAGATGCTGGTAAATTTATGTGGCATGACAACGGCAGCGTCGTACATCTGATGGGGAAAGAAGTCAATATGAAATTGAAGGTTGGTGAGAATCAGCTATTCTCGCTAGATCAAGATGGAAACCCAATTGATGGCCCACTGAAAGACCATTATATCTTGAAGAAAGAGCTTTAATTAGCATCAAAAAAAGGGGAAATTTTATTTCCCCTTTAATATTCCTTTACAGATTTCAGCCACCAGCCCCGGACCTTCATAGATGAAGCCCGTATATATCTGAATCAAGCTAGCACCAGCATTAAGCTTTTCTATCGCATCTGCGGCCGAATGAATCCCTCCGACCCCAATAATTGGGAATGCTTTATTTGACTTATCCGACAAGTACTTGATGACTTCGGTAGAACGTTTTGTCAACGGCTTTCCTGAAACCCCACCTGCTTCCTTCACTAAATTAGGATCGCTATAGAGTCCCTCGCGCGAAATCGTCGTATTGGTTGCAATGACACCGGCAATCTTGGTGTCCTGAACAATCTCCACAATATCATCTAATTGCGAATCCGTCAAGTCGGGAGCTATCTTTAATAAGATAGGTTTAGGACTCGCCTTCGCATTATTTAAATCCTGAAGCTTATTCAAAATCTTCTTCAGCGGTTCCTTCTCTTGTAAATCACGTAAACCCGGCGTATTTGGAGAACTTACATTGACAACAAAATAATCTACATAATCAAACAAGGAATTAAAGCAATAAATATAATCATTCACGGCCTCCTCATTTGGAGTTACTTTGTTCTTACCAATGTTCCCACCGATAATAACGCCATTCTTCTCCTTCAGGTGCTTTAATCGTCCTGCCGCCACATCGGCACCTTGATTGTTAAAGCCCATACGGTTGATCAATGCCTGGTCGTTCACCAATCTGAACATACGCGGCTTATCATTTCCGGGTTGCGGTTTCGGCGTCACGGTTCCGATTTCAATAAATCCAAACCCCAGCTTTGACATCTGCTCAATGTAATCCGCATTCTTGTCAAATCCCGCTGCCAATCCCACCGGATTCTTGAACGTTAAACCAAAAACTGTAGTTTGTAATCTCGGGTCTTCAACGGTATATAATGATTTTAAAAGCGCGTTAGATCCCCAGATTTTAGTAAAAAATTTCAACCCCGAAGTCACATTATGATGCGCTTGCTCAGGGTTCATCTGAAAAAATAGTGGTTTAACTAATTTGTACATACCGCAAAGGTAGCCAAAGAAGCAGAAATATTCATTACTTTTGCGTCGAAATGATATCAATAAATAATTTAACATTTGAAATTGGCGCTCGCGCATTATACGATGAAGCGAACTGGCATATTAAGCCAGGAGATAAGGTCGGATTGATCGGTGCAAACGGTACTGGTAAATCGACTCTACTGAAAATCATCGTAGGGGAATATAGCCCAACAGCCGGTACCATTTCGATGGCGAAGGACTTAAAGATTGGCTATCTGAACCAGGACCTCCTATCCTACCACTCGGATAAAAGCATCCTGCACGTGGCTATGGAGGCATTCGAACGTCAAAATCAATTGCATAGCGAAATCGAAGTTCTATTAAAGAAACTAGAGACCGACTACTCCGACGAGATCCTCAATAAACTAAGCGATAAGCAGATGGAATTTGAAGCCTTGGATGGCTACAGCATCGAATTCCGCGCCCATGAAATCCTAGCCGGACTAGGTTTTTCTGAAGATGAACAACAGCGACCATTGGCGACATTCTCCGGAGGATGGCGTATGCGTGTGATGCTTGCGCGAATCTTATTGCAAACACCGGATATCCTGTTACTGGATGAGCCTACCAACCACTTAGACTTACCCTCTATCAAATGGCTGGAAAACTATCTACAGGCATTCGAAGGTGCGATTGTAATCGTCTCCCACGACCGTTACTTCCTTGACAGAATCATCAATAAAACGGTTGAATCTCGTAAAGGGAAGCTAACGCTATATGCTGGGAACTATTCTTTCTATTTAGAAGAGAAATCCCTACGTGAGGAAATCCAAGGAAATCAATTCAAGAACCAACAAGCAAAGATTAAGCAAGAAGAGAAGCTAATCGAACGCTTCCGTGCAAAAGCCAGCAAGGCGAAGATGGTACAGTCGAGAATCAAAGCTTTAGACCGTATGGAAAAGGTTGATGATATCGATGATGACAATCCGGAAGTAAACTTCAGCTTCAAGTTCTCCAAACCTTCGGGCCGCCACGTCGTGACGATCGACCAAATATCTAAATCTTATCCTAATCTTCAAATTTTAGAAAAGACAGACGGATTGATCGAAAAGGGCGACAAAATAGCATTAATTGGTGCAAACGGGAAAGGTAAATCAACCTTGCTACGTATCGTAGCAGATGCCGACAGCGAATATACCGGTACGAGCACAAAAGGTCATAATGTTTCGCAGACATTCTTCGCCCAGCATCAACTGGAGGCCTTACACCTAGAGAATTCTATTCTTCAGGAGTTAGTCGCTTTTGCCCCTAAGCATACCGAAACGGAACTTCGCTCGATACTTGGTTGTTTCTTATTTACCGGAGATGATGTATTCAAGAAAATCAAAGTATTATCGGGAGGCGAGAAATCCAGAGTCGCGCTAGCGAAAGCTTTAACAGCGGATGCTAACTTCCTAGTTCTCGATGAGCCGACCAACCACCTGGATATGGCGTCTGTAAACATCCTTATACAAGCCTTGCAACAATACGAAGGAACGTTCATCGTCGTATCCCACGACCGTTATTTCCTGGATAATGTTGCCAATAAAATTTGGTATATCGAAGACAAGAAAATCAAAGAATATCCTGGTACCTATCAGGAATATGAGGTTTGGAATTCCAAACGCGTGGTAAAACCGGAAGAAAAACAACCTAAAAAGGTCAAAGAAGAGCTTAAAAAGGAAAAACCGGTACTTACCGACGATCTACAGAAAACCTTACAAAAGAAAAACAGAGAACTAGCAGCTCTAGAACAAAAGATTGCCGACCAAGAAGTTGCAGTCAAAAATCTGGAAGCCGAGCTCGCAAAAGAAGAAATCTATTCCGACGCCGTCAAGCTCCAGGAGACAACCAGAAATTATAACTCCGAAAAAGCAAGATACGATCAGTTCCAAAGCGATTGGGAAAAACTTGCTGAAGAGATTATGGAATTGGAAGGGTGAGGAAGATATTAGATTTTAGACATTAGATATAAGACACAAGGCGCCGATTAGGCGCCTTTCTTGTATGAGCTTTGTTTTGAACCAAGAAAGGAAGGATGAAAGGATGGGCAGGAGGTTTGGTTTGCTACCCATATCGTCCGCCATAGGTCTTAATACTAACTACTAACTACTAACTACTAACTACTATTTCTGGAAAGGAGGGATTTTAGGATGGGCAGGATCATGCAATATTCTCTCTAGCTTTCCTGCTTCTATGGCAAAACCGCAAACCTTCGTTCAGTTAAAACCCTTTCACTCCCCTTTCACTCCCCTTTCACTCCCATTGTATAACCCTATCAGAGCCGCTCCGGAAAGGGTTTGATACGCTTATGAAAAGGCAGTGGTAAATTATTAGATAGTTAATAATTTAACGCTTTCTTGTAAACTCCTATGCTAACAACTCTGCAAGATCCTGGTCATCCTAGAATCCTTCCTTTCCTGGTTCAAGACAAACTCTCCTTCCTTTCAGAAATAGTAGTTAATGCTTAGTACTTGGTATAAAGACCTATGGCCCCTCTTATCACTTGGACTTATTTTTGCTATAAGAATCTTAGATAACCTTATTTTGTGGAATAAAATGTCTAAAGTTTTACACCTCATATCTCAAATCTAGCATGGAATATTTGCTCTCCCTTTTTGTTGGTATTGGCCTAGCGGCTGCTACAGGATTTCGTGTATTTCTCCCTATTTTCTTCTTTAGCTTAGGAACCTATATGGGATGGATTCCGGCGAATGAAAGCTTTGCATGGGTTGGAACCTTGCCTGCCGTCATTGGTGCTGGAACGGCTACCTTGATTGAAATTCTTGCTTATTATATTCCTTTTGTCGACAACCTTCTTGATACCATATCCGTACCATTAGCAACGGTTGCAGGCTCTTTGTTATTTGCTTCGCAATTCACCGAAGTAAACGATTGGACGCAATGGTCGTTGGCATTAATTGCTGGTGGAGGTACGGCGGCAACTATCAGCTCAGCCTTAGCGGGCACCCGCGCTGCATCGAGTGGAACTACCGGAGGGATCGGAAATCCCGTCATATCAACGGTAGAAACTGTGGGGTCGACTTTAATGAGTATTCTAGCGGTCTTTCTACCGATTCTCGCTATCATTCTCGTAGCGGTATTTTTCTATTTGATCATCAAATACAGTAAGAAACTTTGGAGCAAAGTTAAAGGGAACAAATTGAAATCAAATGTTCCCAGAAATAGTACTTAGTATTAAGACCTATGATGTCAGATCCTGTATATCCTTACATCATTCTTCTCCTGGTTCGAGACAAAAAAAATGCATTGCTGCAGTTCTAATGTCTAATATCTAAAATCTAATAACTAATCTAATTTAGTCGATTCACCTTAAGACTTTCTTTCTCGCCATTGATTTTTACAGGTTGATATTGAACCCAGCAGTAGGAAAGAAAAGGCATCAGCACGAAAAATAGCAGGCCAGTCCAAAAGCCGATGATATTTCCGATAATTAGGCTTATTAGCAATACTAAGACTGGATAGCCGAACAATAGCACGCCGAACATTAATGAATCATAGAAAATAGTTCCCGATGTTTTCTTTTCGATTTGTTGTTTGACCAATTTATACAACCAGTTATGCGTATAGTATCCCGCCTTTGCCGGAATCTTCATCCATTCTCTCGATTTTAAATAATCAATACTTGGTTCAACAGGGCCTGAAGGCATAGCACTTTCCATTTCCTCGCGGACCAACTGCAGGATGCGCGCAGCGTCTACATCTCCATCACTGATATAATCGGTGCTGTCAATCGGACTCAATGCCTCCAAGGACACAGATTTAGGGATATAGTCGAACGAGCTATAGCCAATGACAAAAGGTTGGATCTGAACCGGGATATCCATGCTGATTGCTCGCTTGATCAGGGAAGTAAAACCCGTAGGCATAAAGGGGCGCAACAAATGCGAGTTGCGAGAAACACCTTCAGGAAAAATGACGATATTCTCGGCTGATTTTAACCATTTAGCACATTCATCATAGGTAAAAGCATTCATGACCTCAAAATCAGGGTCATCCGATTTCTTGTAGATGGGAATCATGAATAATGTCCGCAATGTCCAATTCGCCCACTCCTTCTTAAAAATATCACCACGCACCAAAAAACGCGTTTCCTTGGGGCTATTGACCGCCAATACTAACGCGTCGAAAAAGGAATTCGGATGATTGGAAACAACGATAGTCGGATGCTGAAGACTAGCGATCGCCATATTTTTCAACTGCCAATCCGTTACATACCAGTTTAATCCAAATTTCACGAAGGATCTAAGAAGCGGGTACAACATATATTCTTTCTTGTGCTAAATTTCTTAATCGGTAAATTTAACACAAAAAACTTGCCTGAAATTGGTTTTATCAATCTTCTTTCAATGATTCTGTTATTTTGTGGATGTTCAAGCTATTCGCCATAGCGCTAAAAATCTTGTGATAGGTCCCATGTTTATCAAAAAGTTCCTCATGCGTTCCATCTTCCACTAGCCGGCCTTTCTCCATAACAATAATATGTTCGGAGTCGATAATCTGCGAGATGCTATGGGATACAATGATTACCGTACGCCCCACTTTGATGGCGTCTAAGCTGTTTTTTATCTGCTCGGTGGCAATGGCATCCAGATTAGCAGTAGGTTCGTCCAAGAAGATAATAGGCGGATTCTTTAAAAACATACGGGCAATAGCAATACGTTGTTGCTGGCCCCCCGACAAAAGATGTGCTTCCGAGTCGTAACCATTCGAAAGCTCCATTATTTGTTCATGTATGTACGCTTTCTTCGCCGCTTCGATTACATCTTCCAAACTTGCTTCGGTTTTACCATAGCGGATATTATCGGCAATGCTTCCCTTAAAGATGTGGTTCCGCTGCAATACTAATCCCACATTCTCCCTTAAAAAGTCGGTATCATACTCTCTAATATCTACGCCATCCAATAAGATTTGTCCATTATCCGGTTCGTAAAACTTATCCAGCAAGTTGATAATCGTACTTTTTCCGGCCCCCGATAGTCCTACCAAGGCGGTATTTTGATTCGGGCAGATGGTCATACTGACATCTGTAATTGCTTGATGACCATTAGGATATGTGAAGTTGATATTCTTGATTTCGATTAAGCCTTTGATAGAATCGGGTTTATAGTTTCCGCTTGGCTCCTTCTGCCCTTCATCTTCCAAGATCTCGAAGAAGCTCTCGGAATAGATCAATGCATCATTGACCTCATCGTAAATACGGTGTAATTGTCGGATAGGTGCCGAAACGTTGTTGAACAACATGATATGGAACATGATTGCACCAATAGACATCTGCTCATTCAGCACAAAGTAGGCGGTCAGGATGATCACGATAACTACGCCGATCTGTTCTATGAAACTTTTGATGCTGTCGAAGATGAAACTAGTCTTGCGTGTTGCCATCTGATTCTCCGTCATCTCATATTGTATTTCTTTATGACGCTCTGCCTCCAAGTCCTCCCGAACGAACGACTTGATAACGGTAATGGAATCAATTAGATTGATAATCTGGTTATTTTTGTTTTCTCTATACTTACGCATATTCCTACGAAAGCCCGATAGCCTTTGCGCTTGCATTTGCGACACGTAGAAATAAATCGGGATGATGATCAAGCCGACCAATCCGACATAGAAATTGGCAATAAACATGCATACCAAGGCGATAATAGCATTGGCAAATAGCGGCAAGATATCGATAAAGAAGTTCTGTACTAAACGCGTGAGTGAGCTGATACCGGCATCGATTCGTGTCTGCAACTTTCCGGACTCATTGATGCTCGACGTGTAGAACGCCATTTTATAGGTTAATATCTTATCGACTATTGCTTGCGAGAAGTCGCGTGCAATCATAATCCTAAGCTTTTCTCCATAAAACTTCTGACCGAATTGAACGATGGAATAGATAATCTCTTTACCCAACAGAACTGCCGAAATAATACCGAGCAAATGCAATCCCATGCGCAGCGGTGTTTTATTGACAAGCAGTTCGGATATCGAGTCGACGGTATATTTTAAGATGAAGGCATTTACTTGTGCGGCAAATGATCCGATAACCGTTAAAACCAGCGTATAAAAAATTAGATTTTTATAGGGTTTGGTGAAGGGAGTAATTTTCTTGAATAACTGAGATATGGTCATATGGACTAAACTTCTTTTTCATTGAAAAGTTTAATCAATTTACCAATATTCCCTCGAAATTTGAAGTTTAGTATTTGTGCGGATAAGTGGAAATAAACTCGAAGTGATAGTCTTTATGTTGTTTCAAGCTGTCAATCAGACCACTAAGCAATTGCTGCCCCTTTTTATTCTGAAACATATCGTCGTGCATTAAAAGGACAATATTGTTCGGTTTTAAAGTAGACTTATTGCCTAACATGGTGCGAATGCGTGTGTAGATTTCGTTTACCGACTGAACAGGGTTTCCTGACAATCCGTGTATTTTCCACTCGACATCCCAACCGTAAATACGGTATCCATTTGCTCCTAACAAGTCAGCAGTTTGACTGCCACTCGTTAAGTCTACCCGGCGAACATCGTCAAATAACCAGATATTACGTCCTGGCATACGAACAATCTTTTGTTTTAATCCTAACGCTTCTTCACAGCGTTCGAAATCTGCAACTGCCAGTTCAGGATTGCTATAGAAGGCATGGAATCTATTATTCGCATGCGTGTAACTATGATTATAACACTCCACAAGTGGGTTCTTCGAATAACGCTCAAAGTCATTCTTCAAACGCTTGCTCATATTTGCATGCTTCGCTACTAAGAAAGCACTCAATTTGGTATCCTTCGCTGTGGCGATAGAATCGATTGCACGAGAGCCAATCAAAGGACCATCATCAAAAGTAAGGTAGATATGTTTATACTTTTTGTTCAGCTCGCGGTATATAGAATCCCGAAGATTACGTTTTGCTTGTTTAGGTTCGATCTTATTTAAAGAATCAACCGCAGGAAATACAATTAAATTGCGATTTAATGAATCTAATTTATCCATTAGGTATAGCGTATCCTGTTGAACAGGCTCTTCTATCTCTGGCTTTTGGTCCGGTGTTTCGACGGCGTTCGCCGTTGTCGTCGAGCCTACAATTTGATTACATGAATAAAAAGCTCCGAGAAATAGGGAGATGGAAAAGGTAATAAGCAATTTCTTTTTCAACATGGCTTCGCAATGCGCAATTAAAATTTTTACAAAAGTAGCGAATTATTAACTATTTATAAAGAGGTACAAAAAAGGGAGCTTTCTGTTAAGCTCCCTTTTGTAGGTATATTTTTTTCTACCACATTCCTCTTACATTTCTATAGTCTCTATCTCTTCTAGATTCTCTTTGCTTGTGGTATTTTGCATGTCTTTTTTCTGCCTTACGGTATTCTTTATGTGCTTTTTTATAGCTCTTTCCGTAGTGCTTATGGCCTCTACCATAGTCGCGGATGGAAACTTGGCTATAGTTTCTTGCATATCCATGATAGTTGCTACGATGGCGACGGTGATTTCTCCATGGATTCGCATCATTCATCACCACTTTATAGGTTCTATGCAAGTCATAGCGTCCGTAACGACTTGGTAGACTGCGATGTGTTACCCAACGTCCGCCATGATAGTAAGTGTAATGACGGCTGGAAACATTATAATAAACATCCATTTCCGGCATGTAATAATACCTCGCGTAATCATATCCACCTGGACCCCAAAGAGGTTGTGAACCGATATTAATACTAACATTTACTTGAGCGTTAGCTGGCTTTGCGAAAGCAAAAGCACTTAGAAAGACAACAACGTAGAATAACTTTTTCATATTAACCTCCTTATTTTGGGTTCGTTTTTTATTGTTAATTTGATGGTATGACCGCAAAATCATGCCGAAAGATTAATTGGAAAATGTTAAAATTTGTAAATATCAAGCTACTCTATTCATTCTAAGTAATTTAAAGTTCATAAAAAGGTCATATTAACTTAAAATTGTAAGCAATTTGAAGGCTGCTAATTTATCCTAATGGGATAGTCCCGAATATGCTCTCCTTTTATTATCTTTGCGTGAATTTTTAAGAAAAATCAATATGGCATTACAATGTGGTATCGTTGGCCTACCGAACGTAGGCAAATCAACCCTTTTTAACTGTTTATCGAATGCAAAGGCACAGGCAGCAAACTTCCCGTTCTGTACTATCGAGCCTAACGTAGGTGTAATCACTGTACCAGACGAACGTTTAAACAAATTAGCTGAGTTAGTAAATCCACAACGTATCGTTCCAAATAATATAGAGATCGTAGATATCGCCGGCCTTGTAAAAGGCGCCTCAAAGGGCGAAGGACTAGGAAACCAATTCCTGGGTAATATTCGTACAACGAATGCTATTATCCACGTATTGAGATGTTTTGATGATGGCAACGTTGTACACGTTGATGGATCGGTTGACCCTATCCGTGATAAAGAAATCATTGATACTGAACTTCAATTGAAGGACTTGGATACTGTTGTAAAACGTATTCAAAAGGTAGAAAAGATGGCTAAAACAGGTGGTGACAAAGATGCTAAGAAAACATTTGAAATCCTTTCTGTTGTTAAAGAGCATTTGGAAGCTGGTAAATCTGCAAGAACAGCTCCTATCTCTGAAGAGGATGCTGAATTCATTGCTGATCTTACATTGTTAACTGTAAAACCTGTTCTTTACGTATGTAACGTGGATGAGGCTTCTGTAAACACAGGAAATGCTTATGTAGAACGCGTGAAAGAAGCAGTAAAAGATGAAAATGCCGAAGTCTTAGTGATCTCTGCACAAATTGAATCAGAAATTGCACAGCTTGAGGATTACGAAGAACGCAAGATGTTCTTAGACGATTTAGGTCTAGAAGAATCTGGCGTTAATAAGTTAATTCGCGCAGCCTACTCGCTTTTAGATCTTGCTACTTATTTTACAGCAGGAGTTCAGGAAGTTCGCGCATGGACAATTGAGAAAGGATATACTGCTCCGCAAGCAGCTGGTGTAATCCACACAGACTTCGAAAAGGGATTTATCCGTGCCGAGGTTATCAAGTATGAAGACTTTATTAAATATGGTTCAGAAGCAGCAGTGAAAGAAGCTGGAAAACTATCTGTCGAAGGAAAAACATATATCGTAGAAGACGGTGATATTATGCACTTCCGTTTTAACGTATAAAAAATACAGTAAAATAGA
>NZ_DKLH01000060.1:0-7010 GCF_002455685.1 Sphingobacterium sp. UBA6645 | reverse complement strand
TCTATTTTACTGTATTTTTTACTTCTAAAGATTCCTGTTCAATTCCCCCTGAACAGGAAAATCGAATTATTCTTAGAATTTAATTAAGTATACTCATTCTTTAGTCTCCCTCATTATAATTTTCGTCGGTATCTCATTTCTCGGAATAAAGATTACTATTCTAATAAACCATTCTAAGCAAAACGTTTTCACTTCTAAAGATGGCGTTAAAGCTCTTTAGAAAGAACATGTCGTAAAGGTTTGTATTCTAACTTATTATTAAAAAGCAGAGTTTAACAGAAAAAATGACTAAAACTATTTATTGCCTACAAGGTTTTTAATATATTAGGTAGACAAACACTTAAGATTATGAGCGCAACAAAATTTAATAGAATATTATTAGCAGTTGATGAAAGCCCCTGTTCGGAGCGTGCGATCAACTATGCGAAAGGAATAGTAGCCGATCTAAAGCCGTCGTTGGCATTAGTAACTGTAGTCCCTCCTACTTCACCGACAAGCTATGGCGTTGATCCGTTATTAGGACAGCAACCTATCATTGTCCCGGAGGTATCGGAAATTCAGCAGCAATCCGCGCAGAACTTCTTAGATGGTTTAGCGACAGAGTTCAGCGCTGCTTCCGAAACCTTTACATTTAATCGAATAGGTGATGTCCGCGATGAAGTTTTGCAGGTGGCTAAGGAATGGACAGCCGACTTAATAATTGTAGGCACGAATGGTCGCACTGGTTTTGACCATTTCTTATCAGGATCTGTATCCGAGGCTATTATTCGAAAAGCAACTTGTCCTGTATTGGTAATTCCTTTGAATTGCGATTAGATTAAGGCTTAATGAACTTAGCCGTAAACATGGAATCCGCTTTACGATCGTATCCTAATATGGGCGTCATGCTTTCCAGCTTAAGGTTAAGTTCGTTTTCAATGAAAGAAACAACCTCCTCATTCTCCTCTTTATATACCGAACAGGTGATATAAATCAAACTCTTTCCAGTCTTCAAATAAGGAATAGCATGCTTCACAATGCGCTTTTGTAACGTTGAGAACCTTTGAAGCTCATCCCCACGGAACTTAGAGAGGATCTCAGGCGTTCTTCCCCATGTCCCTGAGCCGGAACATGGCGCATCTATGATGAGACCATCAAAGCGCTCATTTGCCATGATATGATCAACCGGATTATTTAAATCCAATATCTTTTTGCGATAAGGCTTCTTGATTCCTGCGAGGTCAAAGCGTTCATCTAAATTTCTGAGGATACTCGAACGAACATCCGAAACCATCAGATTGATATGCGGAAATTTATCTAACAATAACAGCGATTTACCACCCGACGCGGCACAGGCATCCCACCATGTTTCATTAGCCTTGGCTTGCACGGCGTTTAAACTCTGTTGCGACGAATAATCCTGCACCTCGTATAAGCCCTGAATCTTCTTTAAAGCCTGCAGATTAATGCTATTGCTCATTACTAAGGTTTGGGGACCTGCCTCTAAAAAAGAGATAGCTTGATCCTCTAATCCCTGCTTTACGATCGTTTCACTGCCCCGCTTTAGGCGGATAAAAAGATCGGGTTGTATAAAATGAGAACTGATAAATTCATCTTTTCCAATGCTGGGCGACAAATGATCCGACAGCGGAAATACCTTGCTTAAAAACTCACCATATAATGAACTAATAAAGTCAATCTTATCTTGCAGATCCGTAAAGCCTTTATTTACCCAATCAGGTTTAAACTCATGAACCACAGCACTTTCTTTCTCACAAAGATACTCGGCAATTGCTAAGCGCTCTGTTAAAGGAAGATCTTCGAAAGCGCGTCCTAAACGGAATACATTATAGCAGTATCTGGAGTTCATCCTTCTATCGGATGAACCCATCTGCTTATTATTTTTATAAAACTGTGTTAGATATCTAGAGAAAGGTTCTTGGAAATGATACCCATCTAAGGTGCGTTCGAAATTGCGAACTTGTTGATGAACTCGCTTACTGTTGTATTCCAAGATCTATTTATTGGAAAGAACCATTACGGTAGGTTCTTAGCTGAACACCTTCATTTACATATCCCCATTGCTGGTTATATTTAAACTTATAGTTGCTAAAAATACCGTTAAATCCTTCGTTTTGTAATTTGTCTGCATAGTCAGCACCATACTTGTTCAACAAGTTGGTGAAGTATTTTCCAGCGTCGTATCCCTTATATGCGAAATCGGAAGGATCAACCTTGAACTGGTTTTTATAATTACGTTGGAAATTCTGAACTTCTGTGCTCCACACTTTTAAATGACTCTCACCTGTAATAGTCGGGTCCATTCTATAAAAGTTAGAATACGGTCCGAAGTCGAAGCGATCCCAAAGTGGGTGTCCGAATAATTTGATGGCAAATCCTTCTCTTACTTTCGCATCTAAGCCAGAAATTAAAGAACGTAATTGATTCTTCTCTGTCGTTCCGGTAATTACGAAAGCAGTCTCCAGATCAGGCATAGCTGCCGTCAATTGCGAGACCGTGGTAACATGCTTCACCACGATTGCAGGATTCACTTTCTTAATCTCTTCGTCGATACCAGCAATGAACTGTCGATGATCATTATCACGTGCGTCGAATACTAAAACAACATCTCCAGTTCTATATTTAGATGCGACCTCGTTAGCAACGGCGCGCATGTGAATACGAATTGGAGGCGTGATAGAAACAAGATTCGATTGATTAAATTCCGTAGGCATTGCCGCAGCTAACGGATTTACTTGAAGCACATTTTTATTGGTATGGCTCTTTCCAAACGAGCGGATCTCCTTTGGATAAACCGGACCTACGATAAGGATCGCGTCCTGAACATCTTTGGAAGCCGCCAGCGATACATTACGCATTTCGCTATCTTGGGTATCCATAACCTTCAATGCATAGTCGCCGCTCTTCTTTGTCGCCTCGTTCATCCCCAACTGAAATCCTTGATAGAAATCCAATGCTAAAGCAGAACGTTTGACATCTTCCTCACTCATGGAGTTAACCGCTACGCGATCCAGTTGGAATGGTAACAATAAAGCAATACTATTGTTAGCTTTCGTTGCTTTCTTTTCTTCGGCAGTTTTCGCCTCTTCTTTCTTCTCCTCTTTGCCCTTCTCGCTGCCTACTGCACCACCATAAACATCTGGCGAGCGGAGCACACCGACTTTTGGGGTACAAGAACTCACGGACAGCACTAAGCCTAGTGCTGCCGCGAATGCTGTATTTCTTAAAATGTTTTGTTTTAGTTTATTCCCACTCAATGGTTGCTGGCGGTTTTGAACTGATATCATACACGACTCTATTGATTCCTTTAACATGATTAATAATTTCATTTGAAATTTTAGCAAGTAGATCATAAGGTAAGTGAATCCAATCAGCCGTCATTCCATCTAACGAGCCTACCGCACGTAAAGCAACCACGTGTTCATAAGTACGCTCATCGCCCATTACGCCGACCGATTGTACAGGCAAGAATATCGTTCCTGCTTGCCAAACCTTATCATACCATCCGGACTCTTTCAAGTTACGGACATATATGTCATCTGCTTCTTGCAAAATTCGTACCTTTTCTTCAGTGATATCGCCTAAAATACGAATCGCTAAGCCAGGGCCCGGGAAAGGATGTCTACCCAAGATAGCTGGATCTACGTCCAAAGTCTTCCCTACTCGGCGTACTTCGTCTTTAAATAAAGTCTTAAGCGGCTCAATTACTTTGAGTTTCATGTAATCAGGTAAACCTCCAACGTTGTGGTGAGACTTGATCGTAGCCGAAGGACCTTTTACCGAAATAGATTCAATAATATCTGGATAAATAGTTCCTTGTCCCAACCATTTAGCTTCTACACCTGCAGGAAGTTCGCTTTGTATTTGTTTTGATGCCTCATCGAATACGTCGATAAAGGAAGCACCAATTATCTTTCTCTTTTGTTCCGGTTCAGAAACACCTGCCAAACGCGAGTAGAATAATTCCTTCGCATTTACACCTTTAATGTTCAAGCCCATATGCTTGTAAGATTCCAACACCTGCTCGTACTCATCTTTACGCAATAAGCCATGGTCTACGAAGAAACAGTGTAGTCTCTCGCCAATTGCATGATGCAATAATACTGCAGCAACCGTTGAGTCAACACCACCAGATAATGCCATGATCACATGGTCATCACCCAATTGCTCTTTTAACTCAGCAACTGTAGTATCTACGAAAGCATCAGGAGTCCAGTCTTGCTGGCAACCACAGATACCAATGACAAAGTTCTTTAATAGAACCTGACCATCCGTACTATGAGTAACCTCAGGGTGGAATTGTATACCGTATGTTCTTGTTCCTTCTACATGGTAGGCAGCAACGCGAACTTTGTCAGTACTCGAAATGATCTTGAAGTTTGAAGGAACTTCTTTGATCGTATCACCATGCGACATCCATACTTGAGACTGCACAGGAATACCTTTTAATAATTCATTCTCGTTGTCTACGAACTGTAGATTCGCACGGCCATACTCACGAATGGTCGAAGGCAACACTTCGCCTCCGGATTTCTGCGCGATATATTGAGCACCATAACAAACCCCTAGTAATGGGAATTTGTCTTGAATAGCTTTGAAATCAATTTGAGGAGCTTCCTCCTGACGAACGGAGTAAGGACTACCAGAGAAGATCACACCCTTTACTGAGTCATCAAAAGCAGGTAGATTGTTGTATGGATGGATTTCACAATAAACATTAAGTTCTCTTACGCGACGTGCGATTAGCTGCGTATATTGCGATCCAAAATCGAGAATGATTATTTTTTCTGACATGCCGCAAAGTTACAATTTCAATATTGATTTTGCAGGAGGAAATTTAACAATTTCATCATAATCAGATAAAAGGGAATACGAGCAATCTAAATCTCTCAGATAGCCGATCAAGCTCATTCAACAGCTAGAAAATCTTTCATGCATCCTTTGAACCAGCTATCGGAATAAAAGTTCTTGGTGACCTTCGAAAACAAAATAAATCAGTAAAAAAAAGCGACGAGATATCTCGTCGCTTTTTATATTAAAATCAAACTATTATCTATAGTGTTTGGTTCCCTTTTACGAAATTAATCTTACCACCTGCAATACGCTTATGTGTGCGTTGTTGAGGATCGCCATATACATCGATAACACCACCTGCCCGTGTTTGAACATCCGCAGCTTGGCTCGCGAACACCTCCGTCTTTCCGCCAGCATTCGTACGTACTAATGCGCGCTGCGCTTTCAAATCCTTACCAAAGAATGAACCACCCGCAGTGTTATTAACCGTCAGCTCATCCGTAGTTCCCAATAAATCGATTACCGAGCCTGTGTTCGACTCCACCTCTACCTGCTGCGATTCTATCTTAGCACGAATCTTCGCACCCTCATTGGCAAAAATATCTAAACGGGCATTTTTAAGCGTTTCTTCCTCAAAATTAACCTCAGCGCCCTTTCTAGCGATTATTTTGGAAACCGTAGGCGTGTAAATAACGACAGATGCCTGATTTCCCTTTAAATAATATCCAGCTTTCATCTTTAAACGAAGTTCGTTGTTTGAAAATACGGCTTCAACTTTATCCGCCAATTCTCCAGTAATTTCCAACTCATTTCTGTCACTAGGAACAACCGTTACCCAAATTCTATCGGTTACTTCTAACGTACTAATCGCGTTAATCTGTTGTTTAATCTGTCCATTTACCGCCTGTGTAAAAAGGCCGATCGCCATAAAAAATAAAAATACTGTCTTCTTCATATAAAATGTTAATCTATCTAGCTAATAACGCAAGTTCCGAGGCATTATACATATTTGCCCCCTTTAAATATTTGTAAATTTTATCTTTTGCTACTTTATCGTTCATTTTATAAAGATTATTCATCACATAATCTTTGTCAATCTGCACCTGATCGTGATATCCCAAGTACTTTGGAATATAATACTGTATGCATAATCGGATAAAACGAAGCTCCACATTATTTGGATTCGACTTAATCTCTTTCTCCAATTTATTCTTGCCCGATTTGAAATAATTCATTTTCTTAAAGGGATTGGAGGTATGCTTCGCCATAAACATATGAAAAGCAGCCGCATATCCGCGCTCCACAGGGGTATTCGCTTCCGACTCTAAAGTCTCCAAATGCCGTTTACAGAGCTCCTCATCTTTTACACCCTTATTAAAATCCCCCCTAACAACATTTAAATCTAGTTTCTGAGCATAAGCACTCTTCGTCACGAACAGCACAAATGCCATAATACAAACTTTAATCATAATTCTCCCAGCTTATTTAGATAGTAAAATACAAAAAATAAGCCAAGACAATATTTACTGTGCCTTATTTAACATTTTCACAGTTTTTTTTACCTGAAATACTGCATTATAATTTGAGATGGCATAAGAATGTGTATCAAGAAAATTATTATATTTACACTTAACCACATCATTAGCGCTTAACCATATCATTTATCATATTCTAAAAACTCAATTATGGACAACTTCGAACAAAACCAAGAGCAGCCTTCTGGCCATTTTGCACCTAACCCCAGCCCTTTTCTTGAATTAACACCTTTAAGTATTGAATACCTGCGCGAAGTAGCCAAATGGGCAAGATTTCTAAGTATAGTCGGACTAATCGGAATCGGTTTATCAGTGATAGCCTATATTTTTCTTGGTGTCACCCTCAGTGCCGCGCCTCTAGCACTCGACGACACTGGTGCAGCCAAAGGCATGGCAGGAGTTACCGGGCTGATGTTTATTCCCGGAGTAATCATTATGCTTATTTACATCCTCCCAATTTGGTGGCTATATCAGTTTTCAACCAAATTAGGAGAAGCAATAAACTTCAAAAACAGCCAAGTCTTAGAAACTTCATTCCAGTTTCTTAAAAAGCACTATAAGTTTATCGGTATTCTTGTAGTCGTAATGTTGGCACTTTATATCTTACTATTCGTCGGTGCTATTATCGCAGGAATTTCTGGAGCATTGATCAACATGTAAACAAACTTGTACGAAAAAGAG
>NZ_DKLH01000070.1:0-34492 GCF_002455685.1 Sphingobacterium sp. UBA6645 | reverse complement strand
AATTCATATATCAGTTTAGTAATTAGTATTTAGACCTATTGCTGGCCAGTATTTACGCCAGATCCTGATCATCCTTACATCCTTCCTTTCCTGGTTCAGAAATAGTAGTTAGACCTATGGCTGGCTAAAATCCCCAACTATCGCCTACTAAAAACGCACAAAAAAAGTAGTGAGTAGTTAGTAGCCGACCATAGGTCTAACTACTAACTACTCACTACTAACTACTAAAAACAAAGCCGATTCATCAGAATCGGCTTTGTTTTTTATTTCACTTCTTCAAAATCTACATCTTGCACATCATCTGCGCCACCTTGGCTTCCGCCGTTGTTGGCTTGTTGTCCGGCATTGCCTTGCGCTTGCTCTTGGCCTGCGCCTTGTTGTGATGCTGCGTACATCTCTTCAGATGCTGCGTTCCAAGCGTTTTGTAGCTCAGTAGATGCAGTATCGATGTCTTCAAAGTTTTTAGCAGCATGAGCAGCTTTCAATTTCTCTAAACCTGCTTCGATAGGTGCTTTTTTATCTGCTGAAATCTTGTCACCGTATTCTTTCAATTGTTTTTCGGTAGAGAAGACTAATGCATCAGCAGAGTTCAACTTATCAACTTCTTCTTTTACTTTTTTATCCGCTTCAGCGTTAGCTTCTGCTTCTTGTTTCATACGTTTTACTTCCTCGTCTGATAGACCTGATGAAGCTTCGATACGAATGTTTTGCTCTTTACCAGTAGCTTTATCGATCGCTGATACTTTGATGATACCGTTGGCATCGATATCGAATACTACTTCGATTTGAGGGATACCACGTGGAGCAGGAGGAATGTCTGTCAATTGGAAACGTCCTAATGTACGGTTCTGTGCAGCCATCGGGCGCTCACCTTGTAATACATGGATCTCTACAGATGGTTGGTTATCTGATGCTGTCGAGAAAACCTCCGATTTACGCGTAGGGATTGTTGTGTTAGACTCGATTAATTTTGTCATCACACCACCCATTGTTTCGATACCTAATGAAAGTGGAGTAACGTCTAATAACAATACATCCTTAACCTCACCAGTTAATACACCACCTTGGATAGCAGCACCTAATGCTACAACCTCGTCAGGGTTAACGCCTTTTGAAGGCTCTTTTCCGAAGAATTTCTTAACCGCTTCTTGAATTGCAGGGATACGTGTAGAACCACCTACTAAGATAACCTCATCGATATCTGAAGTGCTGAAACCAGCGTTTTTCAATGCTGTACGGCAAGGCTCGATTGTACGCTCTACTAATGGAGCAACTAAGCTTTCAAATTTAGCACGTGATAAATTACGAACTAAGTGTTTGGGACCTGTTGCATCAGCAGTGATGTATGGTAAGTTGATCTCCGTAGATGTTGTGCTTGATAATTCAATCTTCGCTTTCTCAGCAGCTTCTTTCAAACGTTGCAATGCCATCGCGTCTTTCTTCAAGTCGAAGCCATTGTTTTCGTCAGCAAATTCTGCCGCTAACCAGTTGATGATTGCGTTATCGAAGTCATCACCACCTAAGTGTGTATCACCATCCGTAGATTTTACTTCAAAAACACCGTCACCTAATTCTAACACTGAAACGTCATGTGTACCACCACCACAGTCGAACACAGCGATTTTCATGTCTTTGTTTGCTTTGTCAAGACCGTAAGCTAAAGCTGCTGCAGTAGGCTCGTTGATGATACGTTCTACTTTTAAACCAGCAATCTCACCAGCTTCTTTGGTCGCTTGACGCTGCGCATCGTTAAAGTATGCGGGAACAGTAATTACTGCGCGAGATACCTCTTGTCCTAAATAGTCCTCTGCAGTTTTCTTCATCTTTTGAAGAATCATCGCCGAGATCTCTTGAGGAGTGTATTTACGGTCGTCAATTTCCACACGTGGTGTATTGTTGTCGCCCTTTACCACTTTATATGGTACATGTGAAATTTCATTTTTTGCCTCGTCAAATGAGGTACCCATAAAACGTTTAATGGAATATACCGTTTTGTGTGGGTTAGTGATAGCTTGACGCTTTGCAGGGTCACCAACTTTACGCTCGCCACCATCTACAAATGCTACAATCGAAGGCGTCGTACGTTTCCCTTCGTTGTTTGCAATAACTACCGGTTCGTTACCTTCCATTACAGCAACACATGAGTTGGTAGTTCCTAAGTCGATTCCTATAATTTTTGACATATCTTATTTATATTTTCTTTTTTACGTTGTTAATTTCTCTATACTCATCAACGCTTATGCCAAAGGATTGTTTTTACCTTTTATCCGACGAAATCATCCATTCCGACAGTTAATTGTCATGGTTCTGTGACAATATGTCACTGAAAGCCCAATATGACCGCCTGAAATCGGTCATCTTTACCTCATATTGCAACAGGAGAACATGACCTTCGTCAGGTTTTTTCTGAATTATATTATTATTCTGTACTTTTGATGAAAAATAATCCAACATGAATTTTGATGAATACCAGAGGTACTTCGCAGATATTTTAGAAAACACAGAGAAATACGAAGTCTACCACAGTGATGCTGAATACCTAAATTACACCAAGTTAAATTGGTCGAGAATGAACAGATGGTTAAAGAAATTCGAACCATCGGAAGAGATGAAAGCATGCATTCAGCGTATCAAAGATGAACAACATTGGATTGTAATCACCGAACCTTGGTGTGGTGATGCGGCACACTCCGTAGCCCAAATTTATAATATTGTCAAAGACAATCCTTTTATCGATTTAGATATACAACTCCGCGACACCGAGCCATTCCTTATTGACGAATACTTGACCAACGGCGGTAAATCCATCCCTAAGTTAATTATCCGTAATGATGTAGGTCATGACAAAATCGTGTGGGGACCACGCCCTGCCGCCCTGCAGACCATCTTCGAAGAGATGAAAGCAGAAGGAAAACCTTTCCCGGAAATCAAAGAAGCCATCCAACGTTGGTATAATGACGATAAAGGGGTTGAAATCCAAAAAGAATTGCAAGAAGCGCTGAAGGAATATTAGGGTTTAGATTTGAGATATTAGACATTAGATATTAGAACAGTATAGTTTAGAATGGGCCGTGGAAACAAGCCCTTTTTTTGTAGAGTTGTTTTCTTTCTTTATCTCTTTCTTTCTTTTCCACTTTCCACTTTCCGTCTTTCTTTCTTTCTCTTTTGTACTCTTATTGATTTTTTTTTGAACGTCGGTTTAAACAAGGAAGGTTGGTTGTTTTGAACCAGGAAAAAAAGGATGTAAGGATGATCAGGATCATGATGAAAGGAAAAAAAGGAGCCTATATTGAATTAAGAAAGGTAAGATGGATTATTAATATTTAGTAATGATTGTTTATTAATTAAGCCCGATCCTGCCAATCCTTGCATCCTTTTTTTCCTGGTTCAAATCAAACTCTACAACCGCCATCGGACTAATATCTAATATCTATACCCCAACTACTACCAAAACCCCTTGTAAACCCAATACATAACCCTTTCACTTCCCTTTCAAACCCAATCGCGAGCGGGTTTGAAAGGGGTTTACATGGGTTCTATATGGAGTATAACCTGAACTTGTCTTTGCGTTATTTCCAAGATTCTCTTACATTTATCTATCATTTATCATTCAGCTATACGCCTATGAATATTGAAGAGCTTCGCGACTATTGCATTGTACAAAGAGGCACCACAGAGGAGACACCTTTTGGGCCGGATACCTTAGTTTTTAAAGTGATGGGCAAAGTATTTTTGCTGGTTGGGTTAGATCAGGTTGAAGACCTCACTTTCAATGTTAAGTGCGATCCGGAATATGCGGTGGAACTGCGCGAGAAATACGAACATACAGTAAAACCGGGTTACCATATGAATAAGAAGCATTGGAATACGGTGTATGCAAATCGGCAGCTTACGGATGCTGAGCTTTTTCGGTTGATTCAGCATAGCTATGATTTGATCGTGCAAGGGCTTCCGAAAAAAATAAGGGAAGAATTGGCGAGCTAAGGCCTTGTTTACAACGAAGTAGCGCATACCGAATGTAAAGAATCTGTTTGATTGGGAAATCTACCTCTGGTTTCTACAAGCTTCCTCCTTATTAATACTATCTTTGCCGCGGTTATTACCTGCCCATCAGGTATGCCGATTTTATTAACAATACAGTATTATAATGATTTACTCAAAACTTTGGCTTATTCCCATTGGGATTTTGCTTTTTCTATCAAGTTGTATTAAAGACGAGGCCAAGAACATGGAAGCGGATATCGTTTCGGTGAATGTTCCTGACAGCGTCATCAACACGAAGCCGATCATCAACAATCGCAATGTCGTTATCTACATTAAGCAAGGTGCGATCGACTTAAAGAAGTTTGCGTTCGAATTCGAATTGACGCCAGGGGCGGTATCTGTTCCTGCATCAGGCAGCGAACAGGATTTTACAGCGCCCGTTGCTTATGAAGTTACCTCAGAAGATGGCAAGTTCACGAAGACTTACCATGTTTCATTGATTGAATCTTCTGTGCCGTCGAATTTCGACTTCGAACTTTTCGGGCAGGATGAGAAGAAGAAATGGATCTATTTTTATGAAGAGGTCGAGGGGATGCAACAGAGTCTATGGGCATCGGGCAACTCGGGCTTCGCCTTTACGGCGGGCAACAACCCTACAGAGCAATCTTACCCTACGCAGTCGACAAGCGATGCGAAATATGTGGTGAGTGGCGAGCATGCCCTATACTTAGAAACAAAGTCTACAGGCTTCTTGGGCGGACTTGTTAAAAAACCGATTGCTGCGGGCAACCTGTTTATCGGTTCGTTGTTCAGCAAGTCTATTGTTGAAATCGAAACGCGCTTTGGTTTGCCATACAATAAGGTGCCGGAGACATTCGAAGGATTCTATAAATATGAGCCGGGCGCTAAGGTTATCAATGCGCAGGGGCAAACCGTGGATGTGACGGACGAGTGCGATATCTATGCAGTATTCTATGATCGCGTTGCTTTAATGAAAGGCACTGCCAATGATGATGTCAATCCGGGGCGTACTTGGTTAACAGATGCTGACGTTAAGAACAGTCCATATATCGTCGCTATAGCTCAGGTGAAGGAAACAGGTAAAACCGATGGCGACGGCATGGTAAAGTTTACTGTACCTTTTGAGTTCAAGAAAGAATTTAATCGCGCGGAGGTGGATGCCTTCCGATATAATATTGCTGTAGTGTTTTCTGCAAGTAAGAATGGTGCTGTTTTCCAAGGAGCAGTGGGTAGTAAATTAATTGTAGACAACGTAAAAATCAACACGAAGTAATGAATAAGCTATATAAAAATATTAGATACGCGGTTTTAAGTTTTTGTGCTTTGGTACTTGCTAGCTCGGCTTCGGCGCAGGTTCAAGAGCCTGGTAAATTGAGTTTGGATGTTGAAGTCGGAACAAAAATCGGCGGTGCGGCTCCATTGAGCATGCCGGTCGAAATTCGCGAAATCAAAAGTTTCCGTCCTGCTATGCCTTTTTTCGTCGGTGCGAAGGCAAACTACGCGATCGATCAGCATTGGGGCGTACGTGCAGGCTTGGTTTTGGATGGCAAGGGGATGAAAACAGAGGCGAATGTGAAAGGATATAAAACGACATTCAATGCTGCCGAGGATCCTTCAGAAAACGTAAGAGGGTACTACTATGGTGATATTTCCACGAATGTAGAAAATCTGTACCTCACGGTTCCTTTGCAGGCGACTTATCAATTTGGCGAGCACTGGAATGTGCAGGCGGGCCCTTATGTTTCTTTTGCAGTCATGAAGAAATTCTATGGAGAGGCAATCGAGGGATATATGCGCGATGAAGAACCGACAGGTGAGAAAATCGGGATCAACAATACCGCCTATGATTTTAAGAACAGTATCAGAAATGTCGATGTGGGAATGAGCTTGGGAGGAAAATACAGTTTCGCACAACGCTACTATGCTTTGGCTCAGTTTGATTATGGTTTCAATAGCATCATGAAAACAGGCTTTGAAAGCATCAGTTTTAATATGCATAATATCTTCATGAATATAGGCGTGGGAATGCGCGTATTTTAGTGAAAAAGCAAATACATGAAAAAGGGGCAGTCTGATAAAGAAAGCCCCTTTTTTATGAAAATGTCTGTTGAAAATGGATTACATTTTCAATCCAATTTCTCTAAGTCTTTCGTCTAGATACTGTCCTGCCGTATAATCTTCGTATGCTTTCGGGTGTTCCGCGTCGATACAAGAATCTAAGCTCGCTAAACTCATGCTTGCTTTCGGATGCAAGAAGAATGGAACCGAGAAACGTGATGTACCCATCAGTTCTCTTGGCGGATTCACCACACGGTGGGTTGTCGATTTTAATTTGTTGTTTGTTAAACGTTGCAACATATCGCCTACGTTCACCACAATGTCCTTACCTTTTGCACGGATTGGGAACCATTCGTTGTCCTTCGTTAATACCTCTAGTCCGTCAGCACTAGCGCCAATCAATAGCGTGATCAAGTTGATATCCTCATGGGCACCTGCGCGAACAGCCTCCGGAGAGATAGCATCAGGGTTTTCAATAGGGAAGTAGTGTATAGCACGAAGAATAGAATTTCCGTTGATGACGTACTTTTCAAAGTAATCTTCGGGCAATTCAAGGTATGTCGCAATTGCTTTCAACAAATTACGACCAGCTTCTTCAAGTTTCTTGTAGATTTCTGATGTCGCGGCATTGAACTCTGGAAGTTCCGTAACTTCCGGGTTGTCTGGGAAATCAGCTTTCGAATATTCCTCACCAACGATGGTTTGTCCGCGTTGCCAGAATTCTTTTAAGTCTGGAGTAGTGGAGTCCTTGGCTTTTTCTCTTCCTTTGGAAGTATAGCCACGTTGGCCTGCTAGTTCAGGAAATTCATATTTGCGTTTGATTTCTTCAGGCTGTCCGAAGAATTTCTTTACGCTGTCATAAAGACTATCGATTAGTTCGTCCGAAAGGCCGTGGTTGGCAATGGTCACAAAGCCTGTTTCGTTAAAGGCTTTGCCTAAATCTTGCACAAACTGAGCGCGTTGCTCGGCTGTACCCGCGGTATAGTGCGTTAAGTCTAATCTTGGGATATTTACTAATGCCATGTTAATTTTATTTGAGTACAAAGTTAATGTATTAAAAAGCGTAAAAATACGTTTGCTGTTTATAACCGGTTTTAAAAACAGCTTAAAGATATGATTTTCAATGGGTAAAAGTTTTCCACATTTTGAAAACATAGTCTTTATTTGGGCTTTTCTCCTAAAACTAATTCATCTATGTCAAAGATTTATTAAAAAATCACAAAAGAGTTTGTTTTTTAAAATCAATCTGTTAAATTTGTTATGCTTGCATAATAAATATTAAAGAAGCGTCCCAACTATGAGCCAAGATAACACGATAGATTATTTTTTGAAGACAGCCTGGCAAACGGTTGCAAACAAATATAATGTCATTGCTTCGCAGCATGGCTTCACTCAAGCCGCTGGATATATTTTAATCAATATCCACCGTGAGGGTACTCCGGTTTCGCAGATTGCTAATTCCACGGGCGTGAAGACCACGTCTTTATCTCGCGTTTTAAATAACCTGGAAAGCCTAGGTTTTATTTATAGAGAGACGAGCGATACGGATAAGCGTTCGGTTAAGGTTTATTTGACCGAATTGGGCAGAGAGAAGCGCGGTATTGCGAAGGATGTGGTAAGAGAGTTCAACGAGTTTTTGAACAATTCTTTTACCGACAGAGAACGGACAACATTGATCAAGGCATTGGCGAAGATCAATGAATTAGCATTAAACTATGCGCCAGAGAAAAAAATAGCGCAGACAGTAATAAAATAGAAAAACACAAGATATGAATAGAAATATTAAGAAAGTAGCTGTATTAGGATCCGGAGTAATGGGGTCACGAATTGCTTGCCACTTTGCTAATATCGGTGTGGAGGTATTGTTGTTGGACATTGTTCCACGTGAGCTTTTACCGGCCGAAGTGGCCAAAGGCTTAACCTTCGAAAGTCCATTGGTTCGCAATCGTATTGTGAATACCTCTTTGGACACGGCAATCAAGTCGAACCCTGCGCCTTTATTCAGCAAGTCTTTTGCAAAGCGCATCTCTACGGGTAATTTTGAAGATGATATGTTCAAGATTGCTCAGGTAGATTGGGTTATCGAAGTCGTGGTAGAACGTTTGGATATCAAAAAATCGGTATTCGATCAGGTTGAACAATACCGTAAACCGGGCACATTGATTACTTCGAATACTTCGGGTATTCCAATTCATTTGATGGAAGAAGGTCGCTCAGAAGATTTTAAAGCACATTTCTGTGGTACCCACTTCTTCAACCCCCCACGCTATTTACAACTATTAGAAATTATACCTACACCTAACACGAAAAAAGAAGTTGTTGATTTCTTGTTGGAATTCGGCGACAAGATGTTAGGCAAAACGGTGGTATTGTGTAAAGATACACCGGCGTTTATCGGTAACCGTATCGGTGTTTACTCCATGCTTGCCTTGACGCATTTGGTGGAGAAAATGGACTTGACGGTAGAGGAGGTCGATAAATATACAGGCCCAGCGATGGGGCACCCTAAATCGGCAACCTTCCGCACGGCAGATGTTGTAGGTTTAGATACCTTGGTCAACGTGGCCAATGGTTTAGCGCAGAATGCGCCTGATGATGAGGCGAAAGGCGTATTCCAACTGCCATCGTTTATCACCAAAATGGTAGAGAACAAATGGTTGGGCGAGAAAACTAAAAAAGGATTCTATGAGAAAGTGAAGGATGCGAGTGGAAACTCCGAAATCCTCTCTTTGAACCTGAAGACTTTTGAATATGGTACACAGCAAAAGGTTAAATCTTCGACTTTAGAAGCTACCAAAGCTGTTGAAGATATTCGCAAGCGCATGAAGGTGTACGAGCAGGGTACAGATAAGGCTGCGGAATTATTCCGTGCGATGCATTACCCATTGTTCGAATATGTTTCAAAACGTGTTCCTGAGATTACCGACGATTTCTTCCGTATCGATGACGCGATGCGTGCTGGTTTCGGTTGGGAAATTGGTCCGTTTGAAGTATGGGATGCTTTAGGCGTACGCGAAACAATAGAGAAAATTAAGAAGGAAGAGAAACGTCTTCCGGGCCAAGATGGCGAAGTTGCTCACTGGGTACACGATATGTTGGCTTCGGGATTTGAATCTTTCTATAAAGTTGAAAACGGTGTGCGTCATTTTTATGATATCGCATCGAAATCATACAAGCCAATCCCAGGTACCGAAGACTTGATTGTATTAGACCATATTCGCGATACCAAGACGATCTGGAAGAACTCTGGGGTGTCGATCATCGACTTAGGCGACGGCATTATCGCTTGTGAGTTCCACACGAAGATGAATACCATTGGTGGCGATGTTATTCAAGGATTGAATAAAGCAATCGACCTAGCGGAAAAAGAATACCGCGGATTGGTAATCGGTAATGACGGCAAGAACTTCTCTGCTGGTGCGAATATCGGGATGATCTTCATGATGGCGGTAGAGCAAGATTACGATGAGCTGAACATGGCGATTCGTATGTTCCAAAATACATCGATGAGAATCCGTTATTCAGCGATTCCGGTTGTTGTGGCGCCATTCCAGCTGGCGTTAGGCGGTGGATGTGAGTTCTCTATGCACGCTGACTTTGTTCAGGCACATGCAGAGACCTACATGGGACTGGTAGAATTCGGTGTTGGTGTTATCCCTGGTGGTGGCGGTTCGAAAGAGTTCGCATTGCGCGCTTCAGACGAATACAAAGACGACCAGATTACACAAAACACCTTGAAAGATCGCTTCCTGACCGTTGGTCAAGCTAAAGTATCTACTTCCGCTGTTGAAGCCCACGAGTTAGGATACTTGGAGACCGGAAAATACGCGATCACGATGAATCGTGCGCGCCTCTTAGCAGACGCGAAAGCAAAAGCGATAGAACTAGCGGATGCAGGTTATATACAACCCGCACCAAGAAATGACATTAAAGTTTTAGGTAACCAAGGATTAGGTATAGTCTACGTAGGAGCATCCTCGATGCGTGCCGGAAATTACATCTCCGACCACGACAAGAAGATCTCCGAGAAACTAGGCTGGGTAATGTGTGGTGGCGATTTATCAGCCCCAACAGAAGTATCCGAGCAATACCTCTTGGACCTAGAAAGAAAAGCATTCCTCGAACTTTGCGGCGAGCGCAAAACGTTGGAGCGTATTCAGCATATGTTGACGAAGGGAAAGGCACTTCGGAACTAGTGAATAGATTTTAGACATTAGACTGTAAGCTGGCAATAGAATAAAATGCATAACCTGAAAGAGATCAAAGTTTGGAAGAAAGCGATCAAGCTGGCTACAGAAATCTATCTTGTAGTTTCTGATTTTCCAAAAGAAGAAAAGTTCGGGTTATCGAATCAAATTAAAAGGTCAGCAGTATCAATTGCTTCGAATATAGCGGAGGGCGCAGGGAGGAATTCAAATAAAGAGTTCGGGCAGTTTCTCAGTATCGCAAATGGTTCTTGCTATGAACTTTTAACGCAAATCACGATTGCGTCGAAGCTAGGTTTAATGGAAAAATCAAAGTCTGAAGAGATATGCAAAAAGATCGTCGAGATTCAAAAGATGATCTATGGTTTTAAAAAGAAATTGAAAAAAGAGGTTTGATTCTTTAGAGCGGAGAAATTCTCCGCTTAAAAAGAAAATATCGGAATAATATTGTGGGAAGGATTCTAAAATCTAACATCTCCCACCTTACATCTAAGTATAAACAATGGGAAGAATGCAGATTCTGATGTCTAATGTCTCCCATCTAATATCTAAAAAAAGAAATGGAAGCATACATTGTAGCAGGATATCGTACAGCGGTGGGGAAGGCCCCTAGAGGTGGTTTTCGCTTTATGCGTGCAGATGATTTGGCGGCTGATGTCATCAAGCATTTGGTGGCCTCTGTTCCAAATTTAAATAAAGAAGAAATCGACGATGTGATTGTCGGGAATGCGATGCCTGAGGCGGAGCAGGGATTAAATGTTGGACGCTTGATCTCTTTGATGGGATTGCAGACGGATAAGGTTCCGGGTGTGACGGTAAACCGTTATTGTGCATCGGGATTGGAGACTATTGCGACTGCTGTGGCGAAGATTAAGTCGGGTATGGCCGATGTAATTATCGCTGGGGGGGTGGAAGTGATGTCTGGGATGCCTTTTGGTGGCTGGAAGATCGTTCCGAACCCTGTTGTTGCAAAGGAAAATCCGGACTGGTACTGGGGGATGGGCTTAACGGCGGAAGCGGTAGCTCACGACTATAAGGTTTCACGTGAAGATCAAGATGCATTCGCATTGAAATCGCATCAGAAAGCAATCGCAGCGATCAAGAATGGTCATCTGAAAGATGGTATCGTGCCGATTACGGTAAAAGAGAACTACCTGAAAGATGGCAAGATGGCGACGCGCGAATATGTGGTGGATACGGATGAAGGTCCTAGAGCTGATTCGACACTAGAGGCATTAGCGAAACTAAGACCGGTATTTGCTGCTGATGGTAGTGTTACGGCGGGTAACTCATCGCAAACATCAGATGGTGCGGCTTTCGTTTTGGTGATGTCTGAGGCAAAGATGAAAGAATTGGGATTACAGCCTATTGCTAAGTTGGTAAGCTATGCAGTGGCAGGTGTTCCACCGCGTATTATGGGTATCGGTCCGATCTACGCTATTCCAAAGGCTTTGGAGCAAGCGGGATTAAAGAAAGAAGATATTGACCTATTCGAATTGAATGAGGCCTTTGCTTCGCAATCCTTAGCTGTGATCCGCGAATTGGGATTGGATGAGGAAAAAGTGAATGTAAATGGTGGTGCTATTGCATTAGGACACCCACTGGGTTGTACCGGTGCGAAGTTGACCGTACAGGTATTGAACGAATTGAAACGCCAAGGCAAGAAATACGGGATGGTGACGATGTGTGTGGGAACTGGACAGGGAGCAGCTGGTATATTCGAATTACTATAAGATTAAAAGTATAACAAGGCTTAAAATAAAATATTATGTCTGAAGAAGTAAAAAATAAAGCAATTAAGGGAGGTGAGTTCGTAATCCGTGAAACACCTTATACTGATATATTCATTCCTGAAGAATTCGATGAAGAGGCGCAGATGATTCGCCAAACCTGCATCGACTTCTTAGATACCGAGGTATTGAACAAGCTTGAGCGCATTGATGCGCAGGAGGAAGGTTTGATGCAAAGCCTGATGGACAAAGCGGGTGAGCTTGGTATGTTGGGGGTATCTATTCCTGAGGAATATGGCGGTTTTGGAAAGAATTTCAACACTTCTATGTTGGTTGCTGATGCAGTTGGTGGTGGATTCTCCTTCGCTGTAGCATTGTCGGCACATACGGGTATCGGTACTTTACCGATCCTTTACTATGGAAATGCAGAGCAAAAAGCGAAGTATATTCCTAAATTGGGTACTGGTGAATGGAAAGCAGCATACTGCTTGACGGAGCCTAACTCGGGTTCTGATGCGAACTCAGGTCGTACATCCGCAAAATTGAATGCGGAAGGAACGCACTACTTGATCAATGGTCAGAAGATGTGGATCACAAATGGTGGTTTTGCTGATATCTATATTGTATTCGCGAAGATTGATGACGATAAAAACTTAACGGCATTTATCGTGGAGAAAGACTTCGGCGGTATCACGATGAATCCTGAGGAGCATAAATTAGGTATCAAAGGTTCTTCTACACGCCAGATCTTCTTCAATGATTGTCCGGTTCCTGTAGAAAACATGTTATCCGAGCGTGAGAATGGATTCAAGATTGCGGTTAACATTTTAAATATTGGTCGTATTAAGCTTGGTGCTGCGACGATTGGTTCTGCTCGTGCAGTATTATCGACGGCTATCAACTATGCTAACGAACGCGTACAGTTTAACTTGCCTATTTCCAAATTTGGAGCTATTCGCTATAAGATTGCGGAGTCTGCTATTCGTTTATTTGCGAACGAATCTGCGGCTTACCGTGCCGGACAGAACATCGATGATGCCTATGATGCGTTAATTGCTGGCGGAATGGACGAAGCGAAAGCGAAGTTGAAGTCTGTAGAGCAGTTTGCGATCGAATGTGCGATCATTAAAGTATGGTGTTCTGAGATGTTAGACTATGTGGTTGACGAGGGTGTTCAGATCTATGGTGGTATGGGCTATTCAGCAGATGCACCAATGGAGCGTGCATACCGCGATGCTCGTATCAACCGTATCTTCGAAGGTACAAACGAGGTGAACCGCTTATTAGTAATCGATATGTTGTTGAAACGTGCGATGAAAGGCGAGATTGATTTAATGGGGCCTGCAACAGCAGTAGCAGGCGAATTGATGTCTATTCCTGACTTCGGCGAAGAAGATGAGACTCCATTTGCTGCTGAGAAGAAAATCATCGCTAACCTGAAAAAGGCTGGTTTGATGATCGCAGGATCTGCTGTGCAGAAGTTAATGATGTCTTTGTCGAAAGAACAAGAAATTTTGATGAATATCTCTGATATCATTGGATATGTCTATGTAGCAGAATCGGCATTATTGCGCGCAGAGAAATTACAGCACACCGTAGGTGGTGAAAAAGCAGCTTACGCTGCGGATATGGCTAAAGTATACTTGTACTCAGCTGTTGACAAAGTAAATATTGCAGGTAAAGAAGCTTTATACTCTTTTGCTGAAGGAGATGAGTTAAACATAATGTTGGTTGGTCTTCGTCGCTTCACTAAAGCACAGCCATTCAACGTGAAAGATGCTCGTCAGCGAATTGCTAAAAAGCTTATTGAAGAAAATAAATACTGTTTCTAGTATTAAGGTTGATTATGGAAAGGCCCCGAGAAATCGGGGCTTTTTTTGTTTTTCAATGATGCACAATTCTCTTGAAAAATACCCTTTGTTAGGTATTGATTGCAGGATGCTTCACTTTGTAATTTCGTAAAGATCACTTTAATGTACGGTTATGAAGTATTTTGATTTGCTAAAAAGGTTGTTTTTGGTTCTGTGTATAACGACATTTTCCATGTCTTGCGATAAAGAAGAGGCTGTTGATCCGAAGCCAAAAGAACCACCTATAGAAAAGCCTGACAATGCGACCAATGGGGGCGACATATATCGCTATCAAATGATAACTGTCAATGTTCCTTCTGAAACTCTGACAAAAGAAAGCTATACGGCCAAATTGGGGGACAAAACCGTAACGCTCACTCGGCTGGATGAGAAGAATCTAATTTTTATTCCCGATGAAAATATCCCCTTTGGAGAGCAACGACTGGTAATTCCCGAGCTAAAGGATTTCGCAATCAAATTTGAAATAAAGGATCAGGTTCTGGCAAATAGTCCGGAGAAGACACTGGAGCCTCTATTGAATAAGTTTCAAGAAGTTATAGATGCAGGTGGAACGCCTGGCGCAGAACAGGCTATTTCGAATGTGAAAGCCGCTAAGGATGCCTTCACAAAAGCAAATAGTAACCAGCGGAAAATAATGGCACAGACTTACATGGCAAATAAGGCCTTTATCGATCAGCTTATTCAATCTTCTTTTTCTAATCGCATACAAATCGCCAGAACTTCCCTACCGACCTTGCAAAATATCGGACAGAAGGCTGCAATTGGAGGCAATGTTCATGGAACTTTGTCCAATCAAGAGAAGATTGACCTAATCAACAAGCATATGACTGCCATTCTAGTGATGTCCGTTTCGGCGGGCGGTGTGGCTTTTGCTTTGCCTTGGGGATGGCATACGCTTGTTTTTCTGGGTGCTACTGGCGTCGCTGCCTGGTGTGCAATTGATGCAGTAGTGGAAATCGCTCGATTGACTTTCTATTATACAGCTATTGAATTTGGGATTACAAATACAAATAGATCGAAGCGTGAAACCCTTTCTCCCGGGATTAAAGGTAACATCCTAGGGTTGAATACATTGATGGCTTCTACGCCCGGCACATTGGATATCGTGACAGGAAAGGACCGAATATTCGCCTTCAACATGAATGCACGCAGCCCACAATCGGGAGATCGAACAGGAAGTAGTCTGCTTATGAAGACCTTGTTCGAAAAAACCGACGAGCTAAATGGTTATCTAAATAAAGCAAATAATGCAATCAATTGGGTCAACTCAAACCTGTATGCAGGTTTTTCAATCTTCAAGATTCCTACATTTCCGAATGTAGGTCAAGTTGGTCAAGTTCAGGTTGGCACAAATATCTTTGATAAAGAGCTAAAACTAAGTATTAGCCATCCGAACTTGAAAGTAAATAAGCTAGCATTGAGTCAATCGGGAAGTCTTCTCCTCAATGTTGAAACAGTAAATACGACGGAGTCGACTATAAACGCCGAGTTGAAATATGCCTTTGAAGATGATTTTACGAATTTTTCCGGCTCTGTGCCTATAAAAGTCCAAAACAACATCTCTTTGGTGGGTACCTGGAAGCTAGTGTCATTATACAGTGGGATTCCGGTTGGAGAGGAGGTTCTCTATACGCATCCTCAATGTTCTAATATCGTTTCATTCAAGACTACGACCACGGGTCAAATGGTTTTTACGGAAACTACATTCTCCTCACAATATCACTATGATACCTATAATCGGGGGTCTTATGCGGTTAATCTGGAAAACTGTACGATAGTAGGAAATTATCCTTTGAAGCATGAACCGGTAAATGGTGGATATTCAGGAACATATACCTTAGAGGGTATGAAAATAAAATATATTGGTATAGTACCGAATATAAACGTGTTCGAGTTAATTGATGATAATTCGATTAATTACGGAGGTGATATTTTTGTACGGGTAAATTCTAGTTAGTTGCGCTTAAGTAATATTACTTTTGAACCAACTTAATCCAATTGATATTGTTTAAATTTATGATTTACCAATCAATATCAATTTGGACGCATATGATGCTATCGTTGTAGGTTCTGGGCCGAATGGCTTTGCTGCAGCTATCTTGTTGCAACAACAGGGACTTCAGACTTTACTGATTGAGGGTGCCGATACGGTTGGTGGCGGGATGCGGACGAAGGAAGTCACACTTCCGGGGTTCAAACATGATATCTGCTCTGCCATTCATCCCATGGCTTTAGCATCTCCATTTCTTTCCACATTGCCTTTAATTGAGCATGGACTCCAATTTGTCTTTGCGCCAAATGAAGTAGCACATCCATTAGACACAGAGCACGGTGTCATTTTACATCGCAATCTAGATCAAACGGCTTTAGCCTTAGGCAAGGATAGCATGACGTATAGCGCACTATTTGAGCCTTTTGTAAATCAATGGGAAGATCTTTCGCGTGCTGTTCTAGGGCCGTTAAGAATTCCACGAAATCCATTGTTGATGGCGAAGTTTGGGTTGAAGGCTTTGCCTTCCGCGGCAATGATAGCGAAGTCGTTCCAAACCACAGAAGCGAAGGCGTTGTGGGCAGGGCTCTGCGCCCATGGTATTCAACCTTTAGAGAACTTAACGACAGCTGCCATTGGAATGATGTTAGGTACAGTAGGACATCGCTTCGGATGGCCAATTGCGGTTGGTGGCTCTCAGGCTCTCGCTGATGCTCTAGCATCTTATTTTATGGCCATTGGGGGGAAGATTCAAACCGACTATTGGGTCGATGATATCAAACAGTTGCCAAATCACAAAGTCTTGCTATTAGACATGACCCCAAAGCAGGTCTTAAGTGTCAAAGGTTTAGCGTTAAGAACGGGCTATAGAAATCAGTTGAAAGCCTATAGGCAGGGCTTAGGTGTTTTTAAGATGGATTGGGCATTATCCGAACCTATCCCTTTTCGTAATCCTGAAGTAATGCAGTCTTCGACTGTCCATTTGGGTGGTACCTATGAAGAAATAGCTCTCGCGGAATATCAGACGGCACAGGGAAGAATTCCCGATGCACCTTATGTGTTATTATCTCAACAAAGCTTATTCGATTCGACACGTGCACCCGCAGGGAAACACACCGCATGGGCGTACTGCCATGTTCCACATGGATCAACTGTCGATTGTACCGAAATCATAGAAAACCAAATAGAACGATTCGCTCCGGGATTTAAGGATATCATAATGGCGAAGCATTCTTTCAATACCCAGCAGATGGAAAGCTACAACCCCAACTATGTGGGTGGAGATATTAATGGTGGGGTTATGGACTTAGCACAACTCTACACCCGGCCAAGCTTCTCCTTAACTCCCTATAGAACTTCAAATGAGAATGTATATATGGCATCCTCTTCAACACCTCCAGGTGGAGGTGTACATGGCATGTGTGGATTCCACGCAGCAAGAATAGCCCTAGAGGATCATTTTAAAATAAAAATAACCCTATAATGACAAAAATTGTGTTTGCCGGAGGAACTGGCAATTTAGGTAATCTGTTGATCCCATATTTTAGAGAACGTGAAGATGAGATTGTTGTACTTTCGAGAAGAAAGATGGTCAAGCATCATCCGAGGATAGATTTCGTCTTATGGGATGGTGAAACGCAAGGTGAATGGACGGAAGCCTTGCAAGGTGCTGATGTGATAATCAACCTGAGTGGTGCCTCTATCAACAAGCGCTTTACTGCCAAAAACAAGAAGCTTCTGTACAATTCTCGATTGCAACCTACTAAAGCATTAGCAACAGCCATACAATCACTGGACAATCCTGCAAAGCTGTGGATCAATTTCTCTGGCGTGGCGATATTTAATGGGGCGGAAGATCTGCAAGATGAGCATGGCAACGCTTATGGCGATGATTTTCTGGCAAAGCTATCGATAGATTGGGAAGCCGCCTGTACGCAAGCCCATACTCCCCAAACAGAAAAGGTAATTCTACGAATGAGCCCCGTACTATCAAAACAGTCGGGTATTATTCGCGAGCTAACGCCTTTGGCAAAGCTAGGACTAGCCGGTACCCTCGGTTCCGGAAAACAGATGATGCCCTGGATACATGAGGAAGACTTCTGCCGATTAGTCTGTTGGATTATTGATCAAGAACAACAGGAACCGATTTACCATGCTTGCAGCCCGCATCCTGAATCGAACAAGAACTTTATGAAGACTCTCCGTCAGGTTGTCGGTCGATCGATAGGATTGCCTTTGCCGACGCCACTTGCAAAGGTGGGTGCACTGTTGAAAGGAACAGACCCTACACTGCTTTTAGAAACAGTTCCTGTAACGACAAATGTTACGCTAAAAAATGGCTTTAAGTTTAATTTTCCCTATCTTCACGACGCTATAAAACAGTTGATCAAATAATCAATTTAAACTTTCATGTCTACTAAACCATTTGCAATATCGGAAGATTGGGTAGTTGTTATTTTAGGACTTGCCATTATTATCCTGGCACTTTCCGGTGTTATTATTCCCAAGCCTTCATTTAGCTGGGCCGATTCGGCAGCATTGACCAATAAGGTGCTAAGTTTTGATAATCTAAAAATTATAGGCGCCCAATTCGGGTTAGTCTACATCACAGCAATCGTCGGGGCAGTATTGCTTCGCAAAGATCTCAAAGCACTGCTCATCGTATTCCCTATCGTGATGATCTTGACGGTGATAGCATTGATCATCGCAGGAAATGAGACCGTTAAGAATTACAATCTAGAAGCTGTTATTTTTTCCTTGGCCATCGGTTTGATCATCAGTAACTGCTTTAAGTTGCCGCAGTGGTTCAAGGACGCACTTAGCACGGAGCTTTATGTGAAGATCGGTTTAGTACTTCTAGGTACTACGGTAATCTTTGGAGATATCCTAAAGGCAGGATCGTTAGGCCTTATCCAGGCGTTATTAGTCGTGGTGTCGGTATGGTACTTTGCCTACTGGGTATGTCGTAAATTGAAAATCGACAAAGAGATGTCGCTTATGTTGTCTAGTGCGGTATCTATCTGTGGCGTATCTGCCGCTATAGCGACCTCAGGAGCCATTAAAGGCGATACGAAGAAGCTTTCCTATGTCATTTCATTAGTTCTTATTACGGCTATCCCGATGATGATCTTCATGCCCTATCTTGCGGAATGGATGAACCTGCCGCAGGAAGTAACGGGAGCATGGTTGGGCGGTAGTATCGACACGACGGGTGCTGTTGTAGCATCAGGCTCATTAGTGGGCGAAGAAGCGCTGAAGATCAGTACCATTGTTAAGTTTTCTCAGAATGTATTGTTAGGAATAGCGGCATTTTTTATTAGCATTTACTGGACCTACTCTAAATCGGTAGACGATGAAACGAAGAAGGATAAACCTACATTGAAACTCATTTGGGACAGGTTTCCAAAGTTTGTAGTAGGCTTCGTATTCGTGTCTTTGATGTTCTCTTTCGTCGTATCGCCGGAGGCTAACAATATGGTCAAGGATAGTCTTAAAAGTATCCAAGGATTGTGGTTTGCACTCGCATTTACTTCGATTGGTCTGGAAACAAACTTCAAAGATCTTTTCAAACAGGATAACAAAAAGCCTTTGTATGCATTTATCGTAGCGCAGACTTTCAATATCGTCGTTACACTGATGATTGCGATGGCACTATTCGGTTAAACAATAGCCATTATAAAAGAGTTTTTCCAAAACAGATAGAAGGGAACGGCAATGCGCTGTTTCCTTTTTTTTGATGTATTCAGGCAAGCTTCACAAAAAAATACCGAATGTTCGGTATTGTCAGCATTTTACCGGATAAATAGCTTTGCTTCATCAATTAATCCTAAATATTAAGAATATGAAAGCAATGAAATTCCTCTACATCCTATTCGCGCTATGTATTTTCACCTCATGTGAAAAAGATGAAGACAAAACAGAAGACTCGCCAATTGTGGGGACTTGGCAAGTGGTGAATTATGAACGTAAGACTGGTGTAAATGGTACTTGGGCTCCAGTAAGCGATTTATCCTGTAGATTGCAAGAAAAGCAAACTTACAGTGCCGACGGACAGTTTAACCAAACCTCAGGAGCCTGTGCCGGCGCAAACACCGGAATATCCGGTACGTGGAAACTATCATCCGACAAATCTACCGTGACCTATACTTATACCAAATACTCTGGAGAGTTTCCTCGGACCGTTGAAAAGCTCAATGCTAGCGATCTAGTTATTTCCTGGGACTCGGGCAGTACGACCGGAGCTTATTTCCGCGTGACGTATCGTAAATCGAATTAACCTAAATTAAGAAGTCATGAAAGGAAATATTTACAGTCTTATTTTGTTGTTTATTCTTGTCGGCAATAGCTTATACGGACAGGAATATACGACTAAAACGTCAGGCTATTACAACGGCACAGGAAGCAATGGTATTCAGTATGTGCAATTCGGATTGAACGTCAGAATGTTTAAATACGGGGATATGTTGCTGATCGGCTGGAACCCGGTGGATGTTCAAATCGGTGATGAGTATGTGTATAAGGGGAAGAAATATTCGGCTAGTCAGTTCCCGGAAATCAAACAGATCAGAGTTAAGAGTATGACGGGCCAATTGACCGCTAGAGATAATGCCGGTAGGATAATCGACTCCAAAGGTGCTCAGATTAATGTGGGGGGCTATTTAGACAATTCGGGCGCATTAGGGGATAATAACAAGCCGTTTAAAGAAGGAGTGACGACGGAATGGTTCGAGAAGAATATTCTAAAGCGATCCGTTCAGAGCCCACAACTCGATGTCGTTATCAACTCGGTCTACATCGATAACTTTGATGCTGCAAATGCTGCTATCGAAAGATTCTTGAAAGGAGGATCTGACAAGAAGAGAGCCGCAGAAGTTGCATTGGAAGCTGGTCGTGCCCTCAGTGCGGAAGACGTGGCGCTAGCAAGTGCCAAGATTGGTTTAGTAGAACAGCTTGATCCCTCGTACAGCAGCCTTGCTAACTTAAAGAACCGTTTGGCATCCTTGATCGAAAACAAAAAACGCAAGGAAGCAGAGGATAAAAAGAAGGCAGAAGAGGAGGAGCCGAAAGAGGATGAAAATCCTGAAGACGAGAAGGAGGAAGGAGTGAAGAAAGAAGAAGAAAAGAAGAAAGAGGAAGAAAAGCCGATGAGCGTTAGTGAATACGACGCGCGATTGCGATATAATATTGTAACCAATTACAACCAAATTATTGGAGGTGCATATAACTTAGGTGGCTCTCAATTTGGCGCTAGTAAAGAGAAAATGGTGCAGGGCTTGATCTCTAGCAGCGCCGAATATCTGCAACGCAATCCGTATGATCAGGAAATAAGGAATATCAAGCAGTACTTAGAGAATAATGAAACTACGGCGGCGGTTGTTACCCAAGCGGTTAGTGTCGCTCAGGATTTTGTTGCTGATTTTGCATTCCAATTGGAATATAACTTTTCACCCAAAAAGGAAGGTGAGACCAGCGCGTTTAGGCAGTATTATGTGACCATGCCGATGAACAAGGATGCTATCAATAACCTTTTCCAATTCACCTCTGCCATCTCGTGGAACTTCCTGCCTAGCCGAAGTTATGAAATGGAATACGTGAAATCGGGCAACGAAGCAGGGGAGTTTAAGTACAAGGATGACGTCAAGGTAGCCACCGTCGGATTTCGCTTTGCGCTTTACCCTAGACTGTATAAAGGACTGCATGCGAATATCGAGACCGATATACATGGTGGAGTGATCATGAGCCGTTTCGACGAAGAGATCAATCCTAGTGGCTTTACCTATTATTTAGCGGGTAAACTTGGTTTGAGCTACCGTCTTGGAAAAGGTTTCCAACTGGGTATTGGATACGGTATGGGGTATTTGCCATTATATGCGACTTCTGATACGCAGGTCATCAACGATGTCGAATACCAAATAACCAAATTTAAAAATGGTAAAGATGCAACCCTGAAATACATCAGTCCGAGTATCAAGTTTTACTTTTAATACTAGCGATAATTTAGTTTAATAGATTAAGTGTAAAAAATGAGGGATTGTGATTAACACAGTCTCTCATTTTTATTAGTATAAGTGCCATTTCGGCCCAGATCAGGATATTTTGCAAATAATTTATGGAATTACGTATCTTGAATCATCTTATTGATGAAGGTAAACAAGTATGAACGAGAAAGAGCTGCTACATCATTACAGGCAAACAGGCAACTTGGATAGTCTAGGGAAATTATATTCTCCCTATATGTCTCTGCTCTATGGTGTTTGCTTTAAATACCTTCAGGATGCAGAGCAGAGTCAAGATGCGGTGATGCAGATATTCGACGAGTTGATTGTGAAATTACGCACGCACGAGGTCGATAATTTTAAGAGTTGGTTATATGTTTATGCGCGCAACTATTGTTTGATGCAATTGCGTAAAGATAAACAGATCACCAAGGTAGATATAGAAGATAACCTGTATGAAAGCGAGCAAAAGCTGAGCAGCAAGGATGAGAATCGTTGGGAGGAACAGGATTTTGATAAGTTGGAAACCTGTATAGCGGGTTTGGCCAGCGAGCAGGCGCAGTGTATTCGACTATTCTATTTAGAACAAAAGTGTTATAAAGATATCGTCGATCTGACGGGGTTTGAGCTCTCCAAAGTGAAGAGCTATATCCAAAACGGAAGGCGGAATCTGAAAATATGTATGGAGAAGAAGTAATGGAAAATAATTACCAGTTATCGAGAATTCATAATTACGTCATGGGGCTCATGAGTAAGGAGGAGATGTATGAGATGGAGCGTGAGGCATTGAATGATCCTTTTCTACAAGATGCCATCGACGGTTATAAAGCGCAAAATGGGGTTGATGTTCATCAGCTGAGTATTTTGCAACAGCGGTTGGCGCAGCGTTTGGAAACAAGAAGTGCCGAACGAGATAAGCGTTTCTACGGTTGGCAAAGGCTGACCATAGGTGCTGCAGGTGCCGTATTGTTTTTAGTAGCCTGCTCCTTGATATTCTTTAAGTTTATCATCCAACCGGCAAAGGAGAAAACCAATGAGGTGGTGCTGATGGAAGAACATCTGCGACTGACTACGAGCCAACTGTCGGATTCGGATGCTGTACCTGTAGGCGGATGGGAAATGTTTAATGAGGAATTGAATGCAGAATTAAGAGATATCGTTGGAGACGCTGAATTGCAATTGGAGTTTAATCTGATTGATGGTGAAGCGCAGGATATTAAATTTATTAAGAATACAAATAATACCATGGCTATATCGGTTGCCAGCTTCCTGCAGGAAAAGGTGAGGTGGATAGGAAAAGTAGGGAAGTTGGATATACGTATAGATTCAAAAAAATAGGTGCTCGCGAGAGCACCTATTTTTCATTAGGGATTATTCCTCCCATCTGATTTTATCTTCGATCGGTGTGCGAACAGGTTCGCGTTCTTCCGACTCATGGTGTCCTAAGTAGAAGAATCCGATACATTTCTGATTAGGCTCTAGATTTAAGAAAGGACCGATATCGTTAATCAGTCCTGGCGATGCCCAGTAACCGCCCAAACCAAGGGAATGAGCTGCTAACCACATGTTTTCCACCGATGCCGCTGTAGCGCATAGTTCTTCCCATTCAGGCACATCGCCTGTATAGTTCACCACGATTGCGATTGCCGCGTTGGATTGTGTCGCTTTCTTCGCCATATTTTGTTCCGTCAATTCGGTGTACTTCTCTGCCGGCGTTACGCTTTTGTAAATGCGTGCAAGTTCATCGCCTAGGCGCAATAGCCCTTCTTTACGGAATATGACGAAACGCCAAGGCTGCGTACGCTTATGCGTAGGAGCCGCGTTTGCCGCTTCTAGAATCGTTAATATATCTTCTCTGCTAACCTCTTCATTCGTGAATGAAGTTTGGAATACAGATCTTCTGGTTTGAATCGCTTTTAATACTTCGTTGTTTTGCATGTCCTTTCGTGTACTGTTTTAATTGCTAAAGATAGCCTTTTGCAACTTAATTATGTGTCTTTGCTCAGTCATTTCGGCTTATGCCACTTCTTCCCAAAGCGCAGCAATATGTAAAATCGTTAATACCGCTTTTTGCATATCCTGTACCGAAACCCATTCTTGTTTACCGTGGAATGCATGACCTCCAGCAAAGATATTCGGACATGGAAGTCCCATAAACGATAAGCGTGAGCCATCGGTACCTCCGCGGATACTGCGTTTTTCGGCTTTCATGCCGGCACGCTCAATACCCATCATCGCAATATCAACCACGCGCGGATGCTGATCCAAAACCTCTTTCATGTTGCGGTACTGCTCGTTCACCGTGAAAGTGAAGCTCGCACCAGCATATTTAGCGACTACCTCTTTGGCAATAGCCTCTAATTCTGCTTCGTGCTCTGCCAATTTCTTTGTATCATGGTCGCGGATAATGAAGTCGATCGTCGCCTCTTCTACCGAACCGGTCATGTGGACAGGGTGTACAAATCCTTCTTTTCCGGATGTTGTTTCCGGCGAAAGACGATCTTTCGGAAGACTGTCGATCAAATCTGCAGCGATTTTTAAAGCATTGACCATTTTGTTCTTAGCGTATCCCGGGTGAATGGAAATACCGTCAATCTTGATGCGAACGCCATCAGCAGAGAATGTTTCATCCTCTAGGGTGCCGGCGCGCTCCCCATCCATCGTGTAACCGTAATCTGCACCTAATTTCTTAAGATCAGCATGGTCAACTCCACGACCGATTTCTTCATCAGGAGTGAAAAGAATCTTGATATCACCGTGTTTAATCTCAGGGTTCTGCATCAGGATGCGCGCAGCATCCATAATTTCTGCCACACCAGCTTTATCATCAGCGCCAAGAAGGGTTTTTCCGCTAGCAGTAACCACATCGTTTCCGATCTGATCCTTCAAATCAGGATGATCCGACAGGCGAATTACGATTTTGTTATCATCGGGAAGCACAAGGTCTTGACCTTGATAATTGTGGTGGATGATCGGTTTAACATCCGTTCCTGACGAGTCAGGAGAGGTGTCAACATGCGAACAAAAGCAGATAACCGGTACTTTTTTATCGGTATTCGAAGGAATCGTTGCATATACATAACCGAGCTCATCAAGATGTGCATCTTCAATGCCGATTGCCAATAGTTCTTCAACAAGCAAACGACTAAGGTTTTTCTGTTTTTCAGTAGAAGGAACCGTTGTCGAGTTTACATCCGATTGCGTATCAATCTGTACATATCTGGTGAAATTTTCAGCGACCTGAAAATCTTTTATATCGTTAATTTCCATAAAGGCAAATCTACAAATTTCTACGCTATCTTACTTTTGTTGGTCAGCCCAACCGAATACTTTATTCAAGATGCTAGAGTTTCTCGATCCTCCCAAGTTTTGACGAATCTTAAGCTCCTGATCAGCAACTTTCACAAAAAGACCCGAGATCGCTCGTTGTGTAACATAAGCCGTCAAATCGGTTTCGATTTTATTGCCTAATGGTAATTTGTTGTATGCGCTCGTTAACTGATTCCAGTAGGTGGAAACATTGTTTTTGCCCATTGCAGATTGTATGATAGGGCTGAAACGCGTCGTTAACTCCGCCGTAGTGCTTCTCTTGAAAAATTGCGTAGCAGCATCTTGCTGTCCGCTCAAAAGGATGTTGAATGCATCATTAACCGTCATTCTCGAAAGAGAACCCACAAATACAGATGATGCTTCCTTAACGGCTGTTTCCGCTGCGCGGTTCATGCTCGTGATGAATTGATCGCAAAGATTTCCCATCCCTACCGCGCGAAGTGCAGATTCTACTTTTCTCGCTTCCTCCGGCATCAATATTTTCACCGCCGCATCGCCTAAGAAACCATCTTTTAATGACAACACGCGGATACTCTCGTTTAGTCCGTTGCTAAGGGCTTGCTTAACACCTAGATTAGCTTCCGATTGCGTAATGCCGCCAGTAGTTCCTGCATTAGTTGTCGTGGAACCTGTACTGGTTGTACCCGTTCCTTGTGGAGGAAGAGTGAAACCACCAGTATTTAAACTTTCGCAGCTTGATAGAAACAGTACCGCTGCACCCAACGATATTTTGAGATAGTTATTCATAGTTAAAATTTTTGTAAAAATAGGCGATTGATATTAGATGTGAGACAATAGATGTAAGACATTAGACCTAAGGCGGACTAGGATAGTTTTTTTTGCTGTCTGAAACAGGAAAGGAAGGACACAAGGATTGACAGGATCGGGTCTAACATCTATTGTCTGATATCTATTGTCTAGTCCTGATATATATTAGATTTTATCCAAAATCTAATCATACCCAATTCAAACCCAAATCATACCCAATTTGAATGGGTTCTGATTGGGGTTTGAATTGGGTTTAAAAGGGCTTTAAGTAATCGCTGTCTGGATAAATAATAATTGGATTAGTTATTTAGTTCAGTTGAAATTCTAGTTGTTGTTGCAGGAGGGTTGTAGAGATTTTTTAGGATGGTTTTAGCGAGGTAGGGCGGAAGGGCAGAAAAATGCAATAAAAAAGGAGCTGCCCGGTTTGGGGAGCTCCTTTTCTATCTATGTTTTTGTGAATTCTAGGGTTGTTTACTTCCAGCTTAGGGTTGCAGCAACCGGAAAGTGATCAGATGGGTAGCGACCTAGATAAGTATCAGTCAATACGCCATACTTTAATACTTTGAAAGGTTTGCTAATAAAAATATGGTCTATACGTCCTTTTTCCTTGATATCTTTGCCCCAAGCGTTAAAAGTCGAATTGGGTTCGTAGATAATCGGGGATAGGTCGTAGACATCTTGTACGACATTGCTTTTTGCTAGGGTGAAGTAGGCAGGGTTGTTTTCATCCACGTTGAAGTCGCCCGTAATGATCAAAGGGAGGTCTTTCGCTAGCTCTTTTGCTTTCGCCATCATCAGCTTTGCGCTTTCTACGCGCGCTTCTTTACCGATATGGTCAAAGTGGGTATTCATTAGGATGAATTTCTTGCCATTGTTTTTGTATTGGAAAACTCCCCAAGTACAAATACGGGGTAGGGCAGCATCCCAACCTTTGTTAGGTTTTTCCGTGTCGGTGGCCGATAGCCAGAATGTACCATTTTTCATCAACTTGAAGCGGTTCGTATTATATAGGATAGCGGAATGTTCTCCTTTGTTAGAGCCATCATCGCGTCCTACGCCGACATACTGAAAGTTCGGAAGTGCTGTAAGCATATCATCTAACTGTTCTTTGAAAGCCTCTTGAACGCCGAAAATGTCGAATTCGTGGTATTTGATAAGGTTGTTTACCGCATGTTTTCTTACATCCCAAAGGTTGCCGGTATCCGCTTTAGTTTTCATGCGGATGTTGAATGTAGCTACGTTGAATGTAGCGACATTGAACTTTTGAGCATAAGAGAAACTGACAAGTAATAATAGGGTTAGGTTGATTAGGATTTTCTTCATGTTAATTGCTCATTATTTTTGATAGTAGTTCTGGTTCATCAGTGGTAATATAATCGACTTTTTCGTTCAAAAAGTATTTCATATCGGCTTCGTTGTTGACCGTCCAAACGTTTACCTTTAATCTTAAATCCTTGCTCTCTTTTATCCAAGTTGGATTCTTTTTAAGCGCATTGAGGTTGTAATCTATACCGCTCAGTTTGGCTTCTTTGACTTGTGCCGGGGTTTTATCACCATTCAAATAATGCACTTTTGAATTTTTATCAAGCTCGCGGAATTTTAAACAAGCGTCCCAATCGAATGCAATATACTCCACTCTTTTCTTAGCTTTCATCTTTTTTACAAGGGCTAAGGAAAGTTCTACGGCTTTTAAGGTTCTTTCTTTGCTGATTCTGCTTGTTTTCAATTCGTAAATCAACTTGGTTTTCTTTTGTTTTAAACCTGCTGCTAGATACTCTTCTACTGTAGGAATCGACTCGCCATTAGGATGCTTCTTCGCAAGTAATTCTTGATAGGTTAATTGTTCGATTTCCAATCCGTAAAAATCATGATCATGGCATACGACCAATACATCATCCTTTGTCAAATGCACATCAAATTCTGATCCCCATAGTTTCTGCTCGATCGCTCCATTTAAGGATGCAATGGAATTCTGCGGAACCTGTGTGTTTTTCCAAACGCCACGATGCGCGATGATTGAAGTTTGCGCGAATAATCCGACATGGAAAATTATAGTCATAGCAACTAGTAAGAAGGTTTTTTTCATTTTATAATGGTGTTAGTTTTTAAGATAGATAATATTCGCCACATTTCTTTGTCCTTCGTGGTCAAATTTCTTGTTGTCTGATGGGTAATTGACGATGTCGTTGGGACTTCCGCCGTTAACGAAAAGGGTAGAGCTCCCACCGCCGTCAAGGTTCATTGCGTCTTGTGCGCCAATCCATTTCATCAGCGAGGCTAGCTCATGGAGGTTCATGCCTTGAGCCTGCGCATTTCTGCCATCGACAACCAAAAGGATCAGTTTGTTCTTTTTGGCAATGCCAATAGCTGTCCGAGGGTGTCGGTTATCGTTGAAGGGGTTATTGCTGAGGTTGTAGCGGTTTGTGTTTTGGAGGAGTAGGGGGCCGGATAGCATGACGTCTCGAGCTGGGGATTCTTCCACATTGTCTGTCGAAGCAGCTTGAATGGTCACTCGCTTTTTGTCGATGCTTAAGACCGCATTTGCACGGTCGGATTTCTTGGCAGTCGGGTTGACGACCTGTCCATCGACCTTGATATAATCGACGGCTCCGCCGTCTTTCATATTGAAAAAGCCACCATTGATAGCCACCAAGGCATTATTTTCTAAAGCGAATTGTGAGGTTGGTTTAAGTGTTTTGGCATCTGCAGCGAGATGGAGATGTTTTCCTTGCTTCTTTAAATCAATTTCTACCCAGTTGACTTCTTGCACACTGTTGAAAAGATTGTCGAAATGTCCTTGCTTCCATGTGACTCCTTTAGCAACTTTCTTCACGGTCCAGTGCTTATTTACGACTGTTAATGAATCGGAAGACTGCGCCCGGCTGTGGAGGATAGAACAGGATAAAAATAGGAGGAATAGGTAGTTTAGCTTGAAAAGGTAACTTCGATGCATGGTTTAAATCATTTTATCGAAGTTACCCAAATTATGTTAAGTTATTATTAAAAATGCTTTGGGGCGTTTTAATTTTAATAAAATTGTTGCAATTGGCTTAGTATTCTTGAATAATTGCTTTTATTCTACTTCTTTTTCTTTGAAAAGCGTGGCCAGAAATTCTTCTAATTCTGCGCCTCTCAGGTTTTTAGCAATGATCTTGCCCTCTTGGTCCAGAAGAAAAGTGGCAGGGATGGAAGTGATAGCAAACAATCCGCTAGCAATCGATTTTTCTTTTTGCTGATCTAACAATTGTGTCCAAGGCAGCTGATGTTGCTTTAACGCTGTTTGCCATGCAGCAGGGTTTTGGTCGATAGAGATACCAATAATCTTAAAGGGATACGTTGTGGTGTATTCGTTATGAACTGTTTTTAAAGTTTTGAATTCCTGAATACAAAATAGGCTTCGCCCTCAAGGAAGACTTCCCGTTCTTGTCCAACAAAGTTCGCATCATACTTTAGCTTGGAGTTAGCATTTAACCAAACCTTGCTACCATCCGATAGCACAATGGCGGCTATCTTTCGAGATGGAACGGCAATCTGTTGTATATAAGGAAGTTTATCTTGTCGTTCTTTTATTCTATACTGTGCAATTCCGCTACTATCTTTTTCTGCCGCATAAAGGTCTGCATGCTGTTGAGCATCGGAAAGCTCCACCTGCGACCCGTCCGGCAAAGTCATCGAAATACTACCTTCAGTAAATACCACGCTATCCTGTTGCGCAATCAGCGATTCTTCCAAATGATCGGAATCCTGCGTTGCTCGAAACTGTAGAAAGCCGAAATAGCCGATAATGGCGACAACAGCAGCGACGGCCACCCAGCGAAAGTAAAGTGCTCGCGGATTCTTGGTCTTTTCCGGCGGAAAAACATGAGCCTCGATACGCTCGTATTCTCTTGCTGATATCTTGTGATAAGCAGGCAGCACTTCCTCGTCCAAATCCACTTCTTGGAAGTGCTCTTCGGTACATTCATTCCATGCATCACTGAACTCCTTCTCGGAAAACTGTTCGATGAGCCTGCTGCTTCATCCGTGTGGCACTTGCCAGCAAGAAATCGCTTAAATAGTTCTCGTTTGTCGTAAGTATTCATAAATGGATTAATCGGTTATGGACTTTGATGAAGCCTACTATTACTAGTAATACGGAAAGAGGGGTGAAAGTCTATGCTCGAAGGGAGAAGAAAAATAAAAAAAATATAAAATGCTGCTTAATGTACTCCTATTAGATACAGAAGGACAACAATGAAAGAAGTAAGCTATACATTTTAGGACCCAATTCTTGCTTCAGGAATCGCATCGCCTTCGCCATATGGTCCTTAACCGTTCCGATACTCACGTCGTGTAGCTTGGCCGCTTCCTCATAAGACTTGCCTTGAAATTTGCAGAGCATAAATATCGCTTTTCTTTTCTCCGGTAACCGGTCGATCGCAGAGTACAGTTGTTCCATCAGGGACCTTGTCGAATCGTCTGCTTCCTCGAGTTCGTAGAAAAGTGTGGCCTGCATCAACAATGCCTGCTTGATCGCTTCATTGGTCGATGCTTCCCTGTAATAATCGACGACTAGATTTCGCGCTATGCGATGTAGCAAGGGCCATATACCGCTCTCGCTACGAATATTCTTGCGGTAAAACCAAATTCGAACAAAAGCAGTCTGATGTATTTCTAGAATAACATCTTGATCGGGCAACAAGCTCTCTAAACGCTGTAGCAGGATAGGAGAGTACATTTCATACAGTTTCGTAAAAGCTCTTTGATCGCCTGCTGTTAGCTTCAAAATCAATGGGTGGTCTACTAGATTGCTGTCTTTCAATATTATACCTTATTTTATTTAATTGTTACAAAAATATAATATTTGGATAATTATAATAGGGTTTACTAAAATCTTAACGAAAAGAAAACGGTTAGTCAATTTTGACTAACCGTTTTCTTTTACTTAAAAGTATCTTTTAATGAAGGAACGCGTTGTTTATTGATCGCCTTTCCATTCGCCATAAAATTGTTCCAAAAATCCTTCCATGTAATCATGGCGTTTCTCAGCAATCGCTTTTGCGGTCGGTGTATTCATCTTATCTTTCAACAGCAACAATTTCTCGTAGAAGTGATTGATGGTCGGTGCTGTCGTTTTCTTATACGACTCCTTGTCTTGATTTAATTGTGCGGGAATATTCGGATTATAGATTTCTCGGTTCTTAAATCCACCATAGGTAAATGCTCGTGCAATCCCGATCGCTCCAATAGCATCCAATCGGTCTGCATCCTGCACAACCTCTAATTCCTTGGAATGAAATGTCACTTCACCCAGAGACGCTTTGAACGACATATTCAGGATAATGTGCTGCACATGTTCAATGATTTCCTGCTCGACCCCAATGGAATGAAGGAATTCTCCAGCCACCCGCGGACCAATAGTTTCATCGCCATCATGGAATTTGCTATCCGCAATATCATGCAACAAAGCCGTCAACTCGCAGACTAAGGGATCTGCTTTTTCGTGTTGCAGAATATGCTTGGTATTGTTCCATACACGTTGAATATGCCACCAATCGTGACCCGATTCGGCATCTTTCAATGTATCCTGAACAAAAGAGACTGTCAGGTCGAGAATTTCGTCCTTACTTTTCTTTTGTTCCTTCATAGAGCTCGTATTGTAACAAACGACAGTCTAATTTACCATTGAAGAATTCGAATCTTCTAGACGCACGTAAGCCGATTTTCTTCGCTAAATCCGGGTTCCCCGTAAACACATAACCGCGGTATCCTTTGCAATCCTGCTTCAAAAAGTCGCCCATGCGCTTGTAGGTAAGCTCCAATTTGCTATGCACGCCCAATCGTTCGCCATATTCCGGGTTGAACATGATAACGCCATCACCCACCGGAATTGTAGTTTCAGCAAAATCACAAACTTCAAATTCAATCAAATGCTCTACACCAGCGGTCCGGGCATTTGATTTTGATATTTCAATCGCATCGGCCGAAATATCAGAAGCAATGATATGGGGTAAGTTCTGTTTATCGGTTATTTCTTTGAGGATACGACGTTCCTCAAAGAAAACCTCCTCGTTGTAGCCTATAAAATGCATGAATGAGTAATTCATACGCTGCAATCCGGGTTTACGATTCTGCGCAATCAAGGCTGCTTCAATCGCCAATGTTCCTGAACCACACATCGGGTTTACAAATGGTGATTTCCCATCCCATTGCGTGGCAAGGATGGTAGCCGTTGCTAAAGCTTCCAGCATCGGTGCCTTCCCTGGATGCTTACGGTAGCCATGCTTCGCTAAGGTTTCACCGGAAGTATCTAAAAAGATTTCCGCGCGGTCTTCCATCCAGTGCAGATGGATAACAGCCTTTGATAGGTCTGGCCCCGTATTCGGACGCAATCCTTTTTTATCTTTTATGCGATCCACAATCGCATCTTTTACCTTGACATTGGCAAATAATGGCGTGGTGATCGTTTCATTATGTACATTGGATGTTACGGAAAAGTAGCCATCAAACGGGATGATATCTTCCCAGCTGATCCCCAATAATTGCTTATATAGTTCGTTGGCATCACTCGCCTTGAACGATTTAATTTCATACAATACCTGGCTGGCTGTGCGCAGGTTTAAATTTAACTTGATACACTCATTTACAGAGGCTTTCACCTCGACGCCGGTGTTGAATGCACGCTTAATTTCGAATCCTAAATCTTTCACTTCTTGCTCCAGACAAGGAGATAAGCGACGGTTGCAGGTAATGATAACCTTGCTTTGGGTGTTGAAAACTTCTGCCATATTTCTGCAAAGTTACTTATTCTCTTAGCAAAAATTGTTTAATTTTACGGTTTAATAGTTTAGTTATGGAAATAAGAGGAAAAGTACATGAAGTAGGCGCGACACAACAAGTTACAGAATCTTTCAAAAAGAGAGATATGATTGTTGCATACGCTGAAAACCCACAATTTGTAGAATACATCCGCTTTGAGGCAACTCAAGATCGCGTTAATATATTTGATAACCTTGCAGTAGGTGAAGATGTAGAAGTATCTTTCAACCTTCGTGGTCGTCCTTGGACGAACAAAGAAGGGGTTACAACTTACTTCAACTCTTTAGTAGCTTGGCGTGTTACCAAATTGGCAAACACTGCAGCATCTGCACCGGCACCGGGTTATGCTGATATGCCTCCGGTAGATATTTCTTCGAGCGGCGCTGATGATGACGACTTACCTTTCTAATTAGAAAGAAAAGATAATAGCAAAGGGGACTCCGAACGGGGTCCCCTTTTTTGGGTAAAAAAACTCCGGTTTCAGCAGAGAGCAAGCTTAGACCGGAGCGCTTTTGATAATATGCTACTAGAATTTATATCCAATACCAACTCCCACTAAGAATGGATTGATGTCTACTGTTGCCGGAATGGCTAAACCAGCAGCTAAGTTTGAAGCATCTACGTCAACATCTGTTTTCAAGAAGATGTATTTAGCATCCACGTTAAGGAAGAATTTATCTGTAATGTTAATGTCAGTACCGATTTGTGTAGCAAATCCAAATTTGTTTTTGTAGTCTACACCTTTTACTGTGGCACCTTCATCTACATTATAGAATATTGTATAGTTCACACCCACACCAACGTACGGTTTAACCAATTTTCCAGGATAGAAATGGTATTGCGCTGTCAATGTTGGAGGAAGTAACCAAACAGAACCTAAATCAACCTCTGCTGATGACGCACCACCAATTGCAGTTAAGTTTGATCCTGTTGTATTAACATTGTGTTTTGTTGTTCCTAAGATCAATTCTGCCGCAATGTTCTTTGTAAAGAAATACGTAAAATCTAGCTCTGGAATAAATTTAGTGTTGATGTCAACATCACCACCGATTGTTGCGATTTCAGCAGATGGCGTAGGAATAACGGCAACCCCACGTAAGCGTACCTGCCACTTGTTAAAATCTGTTGTTTGGGCTTGTGTAAAGCTCATGCCTACTGCAAATAGGCCGGCAATAGTTAATAATAGTTTTTTCATTGCAATAACGATTTGTTATACCACAAATATATTGTCAGATAAACCCAAAATAAATGATGAATATCAGGATAGTAAGTAAATAATGTAATAGTTAAACAATTTTGAACTAATTAACTTTATACTATTTGTTTTTGGAAGTATTTAGAAGTTAGTAGTTAGTATTTAGTAGTTAGTATTTAGACCTATGGCGGCCTGCCTTTTTTTAGACGTTTGGGTTTGGAAAAGGGAATTTTGTTTTGAACCAGGAAAGGAAGGACGCAAGGATTGACAGGATCGGGCACAGTTTATTTGAAAGGGTATTGTCTTGAACCAGGAAAGGAAGGATTTTAGGATTAGCAGGATCCTGTAATTCTTTTCATCCTTCCTTTCCTGGTTCAAAGACAACACGCCAGAATCGCCAATCCTTAAACCCCACCTTTCTTCCGTTCAAAACAAATTTCCCTTTCTACTTCGAAAGCCAATACTCTAATGTCTTATATCTAATGTCTAAAATCTAAATACTAACTACTAGACAAAGCCATTTCTCTTCCCTTTCAAACCCAATAC
>NZ_DKLH01000086.1:0-7551 GCF_002455685.1 Sphingobacterium sp. UBA6645 | reverse complement strand
CTTTTTAGACACCTTCTTCTTTTAATCCTTTAACCTACTTCTTTTTCGGCTTATTGCTCATAACGAACTCTAAAGTTCCGCCGCTCATCAAATCATCGTGCGAAATCTTAAAATCTTTAATCTCCCTACCATTCCAACTCACCTTGCTGACATAAACATTTTTCTCACCCTGATTCTTTGCCACGACTTTCAACGTTTTCCCATTCTCTAGCTCTACGTTTGCCGACTTCACCAAAGGACTACCGATCCAGTAGTGAGCATCGCCGGGAGCTACCGGATAAAAGCCTAAGGACGTGAATAAATACCATGCCGACATCTGCCCGCAGTCGTCATTACCGCCCAGGCCGTCCGCGCCATTATTATATTGATGGCGGATAATCTCTCTAACACGTTTTTGTGTTTTCCAAGGGCTCATCGTGATATTGTAGAGATAGGCAACGTGGTGCGATGGCTCGTTTCCATGAACATAGTTACCAATAATGCCCTCACGAGTTATATCCTCAGTTTTTTCAAAATACTTATCCGGCAATTCCATTGTAAATAAGGAGTCTAAGTACGTTTCAAAACGCTTTTCGCCGCCAATCGCTTCGCGCAAGCCAATAGGATCGTGTGGAACATATAAGGAATAGTTCCAGGTGTTGCCCTCAATAAACCCTTGCCCATGGGTATCCAACACATCAAACTCTGCTCTAAATTTCCCTGATTTATCTTTCGGACGCATAAACCCGATAGACTTATCAAATAAATTACGCCAGTTGTTCGAGCGTTTCGTAAACTCTTCCGCGATATCCGTATGACCTAATTTCTTAGCGACTTGCGCGATACACCAATCGTCGTAAGCATACTCCAATGTATTGGAAACGGATGACGTTGATACCTCATCCGGCACATATCCTAAATCGATATAATCACCAATGCCTTCATATGGGCGAGCATTTGCTGTAGAGATACAAGCCAACAAAGCCGCTTCCGCATCCCCTTTATAAACGCCCTTCAAGATCGCATCCGAAACAACAGAAACCGAATGATAGCCTGACATACACCAGTTATCATTAGCATAATGCGACCAAATAGGCAGCATTCCCAGCAAAGACTGATCATAATGCGCCATCATCGACGAAACCATATCTGCATTGCGCGATGGATTGATCAGATTCAGCCAAGGGTGAAACGCTCTAAAGGTATCCCATAAGGAGAATGAAGTGTAATTCACGAAGCCCTCGGCGCGATGAACCTCCTGGTCCAAGCCCTTATATTCACCATTCACATCCATATAAATCGTTGGCATCAGGTTAGCATGATAAACGGAAGTGTAGAAATTAACTAAATCCGCCTCATTTAGCATATCCACTTTAATCTTGCCAAGCTCCTTCTCCCAAGCATCTTTACCCTTCGAAACAACTTGCTCGAAATCCCAGTGCGGAACTTCTTCTTCCATATTCGCCAATGCATTGCGCATGCTTACCGGACTTAAAGCAACTTTCATCATCACCTGCTCCGTGTCTTCCGTATCGAAATCCAAGTGCAACTTCATATTATGTGCCGCAAGATCCGGGAAATTATTCTTCTGATCGAACTTACGCCAGAATCCTTTGTAAGGTGTTTCCTTATCATAATAACGTGCCCCATAGTTCTTAAACGGTTTAGAAGTCTTAATCGCAAAATAAACGGTACGGGTTCTCGCCCATCCGTTCGTTTGCCTATAGCCTGTAATAGTTGAATCGTTCAAGACGCGAACCACCGTCCACACATTCTTCTCGTCGTAGTTATAGATCCCGGCCGTCAGATCAAAAATAAGATGCGAGGCATCGGATTTAGGGAAGGTATATCGATGCATTCCCACGCGCGTACTGGTCGTTAACTCGGCTAATATATTATGCTTATCTAGCTTTACTTTGTAATAGTTAGGTTCTGCAACCTCATTATCATGGCTAAAAGGCGAGCGATAACCATCTTGTGGCCGATCTGCCGTACCGGGGTTCAATTGAACTTTCCCTTGCGTAGGCATCACCAAAATATCACCTAAATCTGAGTGCCCGGTTCCGCTAAAATGGGTGTGGCTAAAGCCTACAATCGTCTTATCCTTATATTGATAGCCTGCACAATACTCGTAGACTGTGCCGGTATATTTGCCATTAAAAGCATAAGGAATAGTATCGGTGTCGGGACTCAACTGTACGGAACCAAATGGAACGGTAGCACCTGGAAAGGTATGTCCCATCTTGGCTGTTCCAATCAAAGGGTTTACATAATCGGTCAACTTCTTCTGTTGAGCCAAGCCTAAACTAGGGAGAATGGCTAACAACATAAGCTTCCCGAATCGCGCATAATTCTTCTTCATCAATTAAATATTGGGGTTGATTTATAATGTTTGATACTTAAAAATACGTAATTATTAAACGTTTTAGCAAGCTAACCTTCAATTATATCAAGAACTTTTCGGAAATCCGTCTTGTTCCATCCTGCTTATTTGGAAAGAGCCTCATAATTTAGCGTTGATTACGATCAGTTCCTTTCTAAAATAAAACTCTCCGAATCTTTGAAATCTAAAGCTCTATACTGCGAATAAGGATAGGAAATTAAAGAAGAACCGTCTCTTTAAGAATAATATATATCCCGATCATCAGAATCAAGTATCCAAAAGCGACCTTGAGAAAAGTATTAGAAACTCGATCAGCAAAATAAAAACCTATAAAAATCCCAATCAGCGTTGAGCCGGTATAACTCAACAACAAATTCCAATCAAATTCCGCAAACTTCTCGCTATCACCAACTAATCCAAAGAAGGAGTTAACGGTGATGATAATCAAAGAAGTCGCAACAGCACGGCGCATTGGCAAATGGTAAAAGTTCACTAAGGCCGGGATAATTAAAAATCCCCCACCGGCACCTACTAAACCTGTCACCAATCCAACAAGTGCACCTTGAGCAAGCACCAAGCTGATAGGCACATGAACGCGTGGCGCCTCAGGGATCGTATGTTTCTTCATCGCAAAAATCATACTGAGCGATGAAGCAATCATCACCATCGAAAACAGTAGCATCAATGCCGTTCGTTGCTCAATGGCATAGCCCGCAATGTGAATAACATCCGGAACAAGGGGAAGAATAAACGATCGCGTGAAAAACACAACGATAAGCGAAGGTAGACCGAAAGTCAATATCTTCCCCAAATCAGCCTCTTTGCGGATAATTCCCCGCAGGCCACCAACGAAAGAAGTGATCCCGATTGCAAATAAAGAATAGGTAGTAGCAATAACCGGATGTACCGCCATGACGTACACCAAAATTGGAACGGTAAGAATGGTACCTCCACTCCCAAGCATCCCTAAGGTTACCCCAACGATAACGGCTAAAATACAACCAACTATTAACATAGATTCACTAGTTAATGTGCCACTCAATTAATTTCAACTAAAAGTAGCAGAAATAAACCAAACAAAAAACCAAGTAAGATGGTAGGGATTCAATCGAAATGGGCAAACAAGCTTTGTCGCAAGAAGAGTGCTTTTCTAATTCGGCGCCAATTCCAACCTCCCTTGACCTACTCCCCTTTCAATCCCCTTTCAAACCCAATACAGTCCCAATGCAGACCCAATTCAGAGCGGGTTTGATTGGGCTATGCAATGGGATAGATAAAGCTTATGATAAACTAAGACCAATTGCTGGTATAAAAGAATAGGCAACCTATTTGAAAGGTTGCCCATTACTATTGACTAACAAATTATAAAGAATGTATGTATTACTTGCGAATCGTGTCAATCTGTGTGGAATCGACTGTCGTAGAGTCCAATTTCAAAACACTTTTATCTGGCTCATTGATATTATAACGCGAAACGGCATCCTTCTCAACAGGTGGAGGTGTTACTTCATCTGTACTTTCCTGCTGATTATTATTGCAGGCCGTAAGAAATAAACCCGACATTAAGATTGATAACCCATATATTTTTAAGTGCTTCATGCTCTTCCCTCTATAGTTTATTATTAAAACTGATAAGTGGGGAAATAGTTTGCACTTAATTCAAATCTTTAAATATTCAAACCTTTTGATATAAAAAAAATCCTGCCTTACAGATCGGAAGGCAGGCATAATTTAGGATATAATGGAGGGAAAATACTATAACTTTTCGCCATGTTGCGACAGGTCCAATCCTGCTTCTTCCTCTGCTTCGCTAACCCGCAGTGGAGAGATCATATCGCAAACTTTTAATAATATAAAGGCTAATACAAGTGTAAAAACGGTAGCACCAATCAAACCGATAACATGCGCTGTAAATAAAGAGGTCTCTCCATAGAACAGGCCATTGCCTTCGATTGCTGGATTGATTTGCTTGCTAGCGAAAACGCCCGTAAGCAGCATACCCACCATACCGCCGACGCCATGACTTGGGAAAACATCCAAGGTATCGTCGATCTTGGAACGCGTTCTCCAATCAATTACAAAACGGCTTACTAAGGCGGTTATTGCACCGGTAACTAAGGAATGTCCAAAAGTCACAAATCCAGCAGCGGGGGTTATGGCAACCAACCCAACAACAGCACCAATGCAAACGCCCATAGCGGAAGGTTTGACCCCGCGGGCAGCATCGAGAAAAATGTATGTTAGAGCGGCTGCGCCTGAAGCAGTTGATGTTGTAATCAATGCTGTAGCAGCTAATTCGGATGCCGCAAAGGCAGAGCCTGCATTAAATCCAATCCAACCAAACCAAAGCATTCCTGTACCTAATAATACATAAGTAATACGTGCAGGTGTATGCTCATGGTAGTTTTTACCTTGTCTTAAGAAGATAGCCGATGCTAATGCCGTCAACCCTGCTGACATATGGACCACGGTTCCACCGGCAAAATCTAGAACGCCCATTTTCATCAAAATGCCATCCGGATGCCAAGTCGCATGAGCTAAGGGAGCATAGATAAAAATGAAGAATAAACAGATGAATAGAACAAAAGATGTGAATTTGATGCGTTCAGCAAATGCTCCGGTTATCAATGCCGGCGCAATGATAGCGAATTTAAGCTGGTATATCGCAAATAAAGCAAACGGTATAGTCGATGCACCGTCCCAGGGCTTTTCCTCCAACACACCATTGAACATGAAATAGGTTGTAGGATTGCCAATAACCCCTCCGATCGACTCGCCGAATACTAAACTAAAGCCAAATACAACCCATAACACCGCAATAACAGCCATACAGATGAAACTTTGAAGCATTGTTGAGATCACATTCTTTTTTTTCACCATTCCTCCGTAAAAATAGGCCAACCCTGGCGTCATAATCAAAACTAACGCCGTAGAAGTCAACATCCAGGCAACATTAGCATAATTATATTCGAAATCACCATTAATTGAGGGTGCTTTTGAAAAAAACAACGAAATTAACACTACGAATCCCATCAAAACAATGGGCAAATACGATTTTTTACCTGATAATGTCATATATTTTATAATTATTACATCAAAAATATAATTTTAATATCGTTTTCAAAATATTTTTAGAGTTTTATTGAAATTTTATCTGATTTTTTGAGAAAAAATAGATTTAAAAACAAAAACCAGAAGAATAAACACCACTTCTTTGTTTTAAAAAAAGGTTTTTGACGTCATTCTCTAATTAGCAAAGCGTATAAAACAATAATTGGGTAATTTTTATTATTAAATATGAAATAGAACCCAGATTTAAGCTATTTTGGATCTGGAAAAGCATTAAAATATATGGAAGAGCTATTTAAAATCTATAAAGTCGACAGTCAAGAAGCTTTACGCATCCAAACTCAGAAGAATGAACCACACAATCATAATTTTGAAGAGCTTGTTATCGGTATCAGCGGGCAGATTGAACATTTTATTGATTTTGACTCTGAAATATATGAAGCTCCTTTTGTAAGCTTCGTAAGCAAGGGTAAAATTCATCGCGTTGTGCCTTTGTTGAAGGATGGTATTTGCGATTTCTGGGTTTTAAGGTTCAAAAGCGAATTCATTCCCGAAACCACTTTTAACCTGTATGCCTATTACCACAAGAGTGCGACTTTACAATTTGCAGAGAATAGATGTTTCAAACGTCTTGATCAACTTTGCACGATGATTTATGAGGAAATGCAGCAGGAAAATCCTGAATTGTCTGTCGTTCGGGAATTGCTCAATAGCCTCTTCACCATGATCGAAGTGGAACGCAAGAAACAGCAACTAGACAGCAATTTGGTGTACAAAAACCAAGATACCACCTTTAAAAATTTCCTATCCATACTCGAAGAGAACTTTCGTAGACCCGAAGGCGTAAATTATTATGCTGAAAAACTCTTTATGAGCGCCAGGAATCTCAATGCCATCACCCAAAGCATTCTTCAGCAGTCTGTTTCCGAGATTATAGAAACAAGAAAACTGATCGAAGCAAAAAACTTGCTCATTAGCACCGATAAGACCGTTTCTGAAATAGGATATGAAATTGGATATACGGATAAGGCATATTTCGCGAGCGTCTTTAAGAAGAAATCGGGGCAAACGGCGACAGAGTTCAGAGAGGAAATGCGGAAACTTATTTCCTAATTCCTATATCTTTTGTCCAAATATTCATACCTGCCCCCTGCTTGTAGTGCCGATATTTGTATTATCAATTGGAAAGGACATTGACAATGGAAGATATGAATAGAAAACAATTTTTAGCTGCTGCCGCAACCCTACCTTCAGCAGGCGCAGCAATGAAGCTAAAATCATTAAATAAATTTATTGACGGGTTGGACGCAAGTTCGACGATGCCGGTCTTATTCTTAGGACATGGAAGCCCTATGAACGCTATTGAGGAAAATGAGTTTGTGCAGGGGTTCAGAAATATTGGCTCTGAAATCGAAAAACCAAAAGCAATTCTAGTGATTTCTGCGCATTGGGAGACACGTGGTACCTTCGTAACAGCGATGGAAAACCCAGCAACGATTCATGACTTTGGGGGCTTCCCGCAAGCGCTATTTGATGTGCAATATCCAGCTCCAGGATCTCCGGATCTTGCAGAAGCCGTAAAGGAAACCATCAAAAGCAAGGAGGTTCATTTAGATGACAAATGGGGATTGGATCATGGTAGCTGGTCTGTCGTCAAACATCTGTATCCTAATGCGGATGTGCCGATTATCCAGATGAGTATCGATTATAGCATGTCTCCTGCCCAGCACTATGCTTTAGCAAAGGAATTGGCTGGTCTCAGAAAGAAAGGCGTTTTGATTATAGGTAGCGGAAATAACGTGCATAATTTGCGTATGGTTTCTTGGCAGCATCTAAATACGGTCGGATATGCCTTTGATTGGGCGAAGGAAGCGAATGGGAAAATGAAAGGATACATCTTGGATCGCAATCATCAGCCGCTAATCGACTTCCACAAACAAGGAAGAGCATTTGAATTGGCAATCCCTACCCCAGAGCATTATCTACCAATGATCTACGCATTGGCATTACAAGATAAGAACGAAGATTTGGTCATATTTAATGACGAAGCGGTCGCCGGAGCATTGACCATGACCTCATTGAAAATCGGATAATAAAATAAGGGGCTGTCTAAAAAGGTC
>NZ_DKLH01000039.1:0-46902 GCF_002455685.1 Sphingobacterium sp. UBA6645 | reverse complement strand
AAGAATTCAGCTTGATCCGAACCAATCCCTCACTCTCCGCAGAAAAATCCTTCATCGCAAGATGAGGGATTTTTTGCGTAGTGAGGGTTCGGACCTTGCGTCGGCCGGGGGTTCGATTCTGGAAGGTTCAGGGTTGTGTATGGGGTTTGCGGGGCTGAACCAATCCCTCACTCAGGGACAAAGACCCTTTCCGGATCGTCAAAAGAAATCGTTCCTTCGACAAAATATGGAATTCCCATATAAATAAGTTGTTTACCCTTTCCTTCTAGATACTTACCATCCTTCAACAATATCGCGAATGGCACCCTTTTCTTCTCTCGCCATTTGTATGGCCTATAGTTATAATCTCCTACTAGGGTGTCTCCTTTTGCATTTCCTTGAATTTCACCAGAAACAAAGAAACCGCCCGGCCCGGAACTTGTCATTTCGCCATGGAAACGAGTTGGATAGGTTGTGATTCTAATTCGGGTTGTATCTCTTCCATCAATAAAAATATATTGTTTCTCGTTGTTTTGAACCTCCTGCTTATTGGTGCAACCGTTTTGAAAAAGTAATACAATTAAACTATACAAGAGTATTGATAAATATTTCGAACCCATCATTTACGCGCCTATGAAGATTTTGAATTATACGAAAATGCTGAAGCGATATTATTTTCTTGAATATGGATCCAGCAGTTTCCAAAGATAAAATAAATGAGGATGGATATGTCAACGTTTCATTTTTTGGAAACGTTTTGAAAATAAACTAATTTTCAAAAAACTTTTATTATGAAATTACACTATCTATTACTCATAATGGTCACCCTGTTTACAAGCTGTTCTGGTCCGACAGCGCCCAGCGATCCTATTCCCACTCACGAAACTTTCACAATCAATTCCTCACAGGTTGGCGAAGTTAGGACGATCAATGTTTGGGTGCCGGACTCCTATAACGCCGGTCAAGATTCCTTAGCGGTGATGTATATGGCGGACGGCGGAATCAAGGAAGATTTTCCTCATATCGCGAATACCTTAGCAAAACTTGTCAAAGAAGAGAAAATAGAGCCTTTGATTCTGGTTGGAATCGAAAATACCGAACGCAGAAGAGACCTAACTGGATTTACGGAAGTAGAAAAAGATAAAGAGATCGCCCCTGTAGTAGGCGGGGCGGATAAATTTAGAGCATTTATAGCGAAGGAACTATTCCCAGAGATCGATAAACGCTATCGAAGAACCTCTGAGAGAAGCATTATTGGGGAGTCAGCATCGGGTCTTTTTGTGATGGAGACATTTTTTCTAGCTCCAACTATGTTCACTAACTACATTGCTTTTGACCCCTCACTTTGGTGGAATAATCATTATTTGGTGGGAACGGCCAAGGATCATCTATCTAAATTTCCCGAAGACGGAAAAAGAATCTGGTTTGCCGGTTCCGGTGCGGAGGATATTTCAACATTCACGAAACAATTAGCTGACATTCTCGAAAAGGAGAAATCGTCCAATATCCAATGGCATTATGCTGATGAACCTAAAGAAAGCCATGCGACTATTTTTAGAGCAACGAAAGAGAAAGCTATTTTGTGGACACTTAATCCTAGTAGATAAGATAATATTCTATACTCACGATTCCTTTTCACACATTAACAGTTTTATTTTCCACAACAGAACAACTGTATTAATATTTTAACTAATATTACATTGTATTTACAATGAATTAAGTTTATATAAATGGAGAAGTTTGAATTATTCGAAAATGAGCGGGCAACAGTATACGATAGTTTCGTCAAGAACTGGATACCAAACTATAATGTTTTCCTCAATATGATCCCACATCTTTTCAACGATTCGACAAATGATAAACTATTAGCAGTCGGTTGTGGAACAGGAAATGAGATTTTGGTACTCAAGCAGAATGGTTATAATGGCTCAATTATGGGCATTAACCCCTCCCCAGAAATGATTGCTCAGGCCACTCATAAGTTAAAAGACTATGAAGATATCGTACTGAAAGAAGTCTTGGTTTCTCAACTGACCATAGATCATCAATTTAATGCTGCAACACTGATATTGGTGCTTCACTTCCTGAAGGATGATGGTCGCAAGCTGGATTTACTTCGCGATATTTCTATCCGATTAGAGCCGAAAGCTTTATTGATCATGCTAGATATTACAGGAAACGACATGGAAATCAGAAAGAATTTAGAGATCCTCGAGCAACTGCTTCCTCCCGATATGGATCAAAATGAAATTGCTAAACGCTTGGACCGCATTTATCGTGAGCTACACCATGTCTCGGAACAAAGGATAATAGAGCTTTTTACTGAAGCCGGATTCGAAGAGCCGACCAAGTTCTTTCAGAGCACAATCTACATGGGTTGGATGGCAAGAAAGAAAAACTAAAAGGTTACTGATTGGCAAAATCCCTCGAAAACTGATCAGCAGTTTGAGAGTCGAGATGGCTTCCGGAATGGATCACAACTTGATACTTAAACACTGCGGACTCGCCTTTTGCGAGTTTATATTTCAGTTCTTCTTGGCCTTTGCTAAACACTCTTTGACCGAGAGGGTTAGCTGCAAATAAGCCATACCCTCGCGCAAACCAATAGCTTGGATATCCAACGTTTTGGGGATGATCTAGGATAATAAGACTTACTTCTTCTTTATGGATGACCCCGTTCAACATTGCCCAACGACCTCGAGTTCCAAATACATCATCCCCTACTTTCCCTTCGCTGCTGTAATAAACACCTGTAACTCCCTGATTATCGACCCTAGCTACGGAATCTTCTATCCCGTAGGCGTCCGTAAAGGTCGTTTTCTGCATATAGGGTTGCTCCAGTTCTCTTGCCACTCGAATGGCGAGTAATCCTTCTTTATTATCATCAAAGTTAACATCTCGCAAAGCATTCAAGCTAACACGAATGCTAATCATAATTTGCCCTTCCTTAGAAACTTGGAATTTATAAGTACATTCTTCACTCAATAGAGGTTCTGACGTTGGGGACAGCCAGAGTTTCGAAACTCGAAGCAACGCACTATTGTTGCTGGCCGCAATGCTATTCACCTTCTGATGAACGATAGCACCATACTTCATTCTTTCATTTGGCGATCTAGATGTGGAGTTATTCCAAAAATCTAAACCATTGACATCACCATAATTAAACCAAAGCCCCATTTGATGAGGATGGTCAGTCCGTTCGTTGGCACGAGGCTCGATTGGCCATCCTCTAGTAACAAAATTTCCATTTTTTGTCATCAAAGGAAAAAGTATTGGTTTTTTCAAACTATCGGCATACATGTATGAGGTATAGCGCTTTCCATCCAAAAGAATGTCAACGCGTTGGCTGGCAGGAACCTCAATAATGGAGAACCTTTCTGCTTTTGTATTTCGGTTCTGCAGGCTTTTAGATGGCGCACATGAGTTTAGTATCACACATAGTATTAGGAGTATGTTTAGAATATTCTTCATCAATGCTTTTTAGAAGTAGTAGCGACCTTTCTTTGCTATCAAAGATATGAAACGGCAATTATTTAAAAATTCAGAGCTTTAGTGAGTCCAAGATATGAAAAACAATCTCTCGAATATTTCAATTTATTGTGCAATTTTTAAACAATTATTTGCTTGGATAACCTGGATTTTGAACAAATTGATCCCGATTAGTCACTTTATCCAATTCAGATTGAGGAACAGGTCGCAGTTCATGAATATCTTGTACTCCGACAGCATCAGGATTAAATGCCTTTGATCTTTCCGCCAACTTATGAGTCCGTTTCAAATCAAACCATCGAAGCATCTCGCCCCCTAGTTCTCTTGCTCGCTCATCAAGCAGAAAATCTAATGTAATGTTAGAGGCGCTGACAGGAAGAGATGTAGAAGTCTTTCGTGCTCTTTCTCTTAATTTGTGGATGTAGTTCGCTGCCCCTGCTTTGTCATTCAAATTGTATGCGCATTCAGCTGCATTTAAGTATATTTCTCCTAAACGCAATATGATGACGTCCTTATGCGAAGCTGCCTCTTTTGGCACTTTTCTCGACGGATCTAAATGTTTAGTCATTGTATGGTGCCAACTTCTCGCAGCAGGTTTTGGAGTACCATTGGCATCATAAATATGGTTTAAGCCATCAATAGCAATACCACGCTTAGCATAAGCCTGAGCGGTGGCTTCATCGACATCGTATAAAGGTTTAAAAAGCACGGTATCCGTGGGTTTTCCATCCTTGAAAGGCACACCGTAATCACTCTCCGATTGTGTACTTTCATTCCAGAGTGCTCTCCAAGCGGTTTGAATTGTTCCCTCGGTCCTCTTATCTTCAGAAGCGTTAAACAATTTTAAAAAGTATCTCGTCATCATCGCATGTCGGTATTCACGTCCATAATAAATGAAGTGTCCATACATTCTAGGTACGATTTGTCCGGTTCTGGCAGAACGATTATAATTTCCTACCCAATATCGATGTAAACCATGTCCTCCAGTCGACAAATCGCTTGTGTTAAATTTATCCTCTGCAGAGAACTGAACAGCCCAGATTGTTTCAGCGTTGCCTTCATTCTTCACGTCGAATATATCTTCGAAATTAGGCAATAAACTGTACTGATAGTTATTGATGACATTGTCGGCCAGTTGCTTGGCTTCCGTGTAAAGTTTCTCTTTGCTATCATATCCCGACGCAGTAATCACGGTCTGATTATATCCAGCTAAAGCCAATAAGATGCGGGTTTTCATTGCCTCCGCGGCAGGTTTTGTTAGGCGTCCGCGTTCGGCAGAACTAAGCGGCAGGTCCACTATCGCAGTGTTGATATCACTTAAGATGCGCTTGTAAAATACTTCAATAGGCTGTTGATTACCATCAGTAAGTATTGAATTGGTAGATTTTTCAGCAAAATGTGCTCCTGTCCCCCAGCTTTCTACTATCATCAAATTGAACCACGCTCTAAAGAAACTCAGCTCTCCTCTAACAGTTTCCGAACCATTAAAAGCTACAGTTTCCAAAGACTCTAATCCAAAATCCATGTTGTTGACTCCAGCATATAGGTGTCGCCAAAAAGTAGAAAAAGCTCCTAGCGTAGGCATGTTACTGGTATTACCAGATCCAATTTCTATTGCATCGACGCTGTTCACTGAATAGGTCGTAATATCAGAAGGGTAGACACCAGTAAATCGTAAATCCTCAACTATATTCCGACACTGAAAATATTGAGAAATGGAGAGGTTTTTCAACCCACTTTCAGTTGCCAAAAATGTTTCGTTGATCATACCTTTCGGTTCTTCTTCTAACATTTTGCTACAAGAAATAGTGGAACCGATAAGAATAGCAAGGCAAATATTAAAGCTTATATATTTATTTTTTTTCATGTCAATACTTTTATAGAGTTAAGTTTAATCCCAATACAAAAACACGATATGCAGAATAATCGAAATTTGGCGATTGAGGATCCAGGTCTTTATCTTGCTTATATAAATAGAAAGGATTTCTAGCACGACCATACAAATTAAGTGTTTTGAAAGGACCAACTTTTTCGCTAAATGAATATCCTAAGGAGATTTCTTGAACATTGATGTAACCTGCTTTACGGATACCAAAAAGATTTGCTCTCTGTTCTACGGCACGGTTTAGATACGGGTATTCGCCACTCGGATTATCTGGTGTCCAATAATTACCGGCTAGAGCCTGTGGTCCCCATCTTGTACCATCATAGAATATATTACCTCCAAGCATGCTGCTCTCTACAAGATGGCCAAATTTACCCTCCAAGGCGATAGCAAGGTTAAAACCTCGATAAGTAAAGCTATTTCTTATGAAGCCTCCAAATTTTGGAGACGTCTGGCCCAATACTACTCGATCGTGATCAGCATCGATTACCCCGTCGTTATTGACGTCTCTAAGTTTTGGATCTCCAGGTTTTCTTTGATAAACCGCTGCTGCGTCCTTTTCTTCGGATTGCCATATTCCTAATTTATCGTAATCATAAAACACACCGATAGGAGAACCGATAAACCACTTATTTCCAACCATATCCTCGTCTGTCAAAAGACTGACGATTTTTTCTCGATTAGTGTAGAAATTGAGAGTTGTACTCCATGAAAAATTATCTCTAACGATATTGTTTGAAGTAACCATCGCTTCGAAACCTGTATTACTTGTACTACCAATATTTTGGAAAACGCTAGCTGGAGACGATCCAACACCTGATGAGCCAGGACTTTCAGATCCTGAAAAATCTGGTAAGCTTCTCTTCATTAGTAAATCCGTTGTTGCTGTTTTGTAAAACTCTAAGGTTCCACTAAGGCGATTGGACCAAAGTCCGAAGTCTAAACCAAAATTATAAGTACCAGAATACTCCCATCCCAATTCTTTATTTACCAAACCTCCCAACTTGTATCCATAATAGGTTTTTTCTCCAAAGTTATAAGTCGCTTGCATTGTATTGGCTAAAGTTGAATATGGGGCAATTGCGGAATTACCCACCACACCGTAGCTTCCTCTTAACTTTAAAGAGTTCACTATTTTCGAATCAAAGAATTCCTCTTCGTTGATTACCCAGGCTGCAGACACTGCCGGAAAATAGCCCCATTTATTCCCATCCGCCAACACAGAAGAACCATCTGCCAACACAGAAGAACCATCTGCTCTAAAAGAGAAATTAAGGAGGTATTTATTAGCATATCCATATTGAAATCGTCCAAGTAGCGAACCAAGTGTCCATTTTTCATAATCACTTCCAATCAAGATATTTTGGGTTGCAGAATTGAGATTCCAATCTTCAAGTTCCTCACCTGGGAATCCTTCTCCCGATGCAAAGAAACCGTTAGTTTTCTGCTGCTGATAACTAACAACGAAAGTTCCATTATAACTGTGCTTACCAAAGGTTTTGTCGTAGCTCAATATGTTGTCCCAAAGGATTCCAATCCGCGATTCGTCAGCCTTGCGAGCGTAATCAGCACGACCATAACGTAACGTGGTCATTGATCCATAGTATTCACGACGTTTCTGTTGTGCTAGATCAAGTCCGAAATTAGATCGAAGCTTAAATCCATCAAAAAAACTGCTCTGCATATAATACGTTAAAGCTTTTAATGTAATTATCGTTATTGATATATGGTTCTTGGTAGTTTGCCAGTATATTCCAAGCCGCCGTTTGCTGCACTGAAGGATTCCATATCATATTACCTTCTGCATCGTACGGTGTGGCCGTTGGATTCATATACAAAAGATTTACATCAGGCGCCCAGAATAAATTTCGATCGCTATTTGAAAGACGAGACGACAATCCGATTTTCAACTCGTCATTGATGCGATGGTCAAGATTGACACTTAAATTGTAACTTTTGAAATCATTTGTCTTATAATAGCCTTCTTCATCACGATATCCTGCTAAAATCATCATTTGTGTTTTCTCTGAGCCGTGCGCAACACTAATGTTATGTTCTTGGTTCATGCTTTGCTTTCTATACATAAGATCCTGCCAATCGACAAACTGCCCACCTTTAACAATTTCAAGCTCTGCAGGTGCGAATACATCCTCGTCTTTCGGAATCCCTGATTCCCAGCCATTGTTATGGCTTGCTCTAAAGACGTCTCTTCGAAACTTTACATACTCTTCGCCGCTCATCATATTCGGAAAACGGGCCCTATTCATCCCGACATAGGTATTATAAGAAATTGAAGTTGGGCTATTTGCTTTTGCACGTCGCGTAGAGACCAACACCACACCATTAGCACCTCGGCTTCCATAGATAGCCGTGGATGCAGCATCTTTCAATACTTCCATAGACTCTATATCATTCACAGGGATATCATCAATTGAGTTTCTTGGAATTCCATCGACAACATAAAGAGGTTCATTACTTGCATTCAAAGACCTGTTACCGCGAATGCGGATTCTTGGCGCCGACCCTGGAGAGGTAACAGCACCAATGTCGACTCCAGATATTTTCCCTTGAAGCGCTTCCAAAGGATTTCCTGCAGGAATGGTATTCAGATCTTTCGCATTAACTGATGCGACAGCTCCGGTCAAGTCCCTTTTCTTCATTGCGCCGTATCCAACTACAACAACTTCCTCAAAATCTTGAGTCGTTGCTTCTAGGGTAATTGTTAAAAACGACTCGGATGGAGCGATGTTGATTTCTTTTGAATTATAACCGACATTGCTAATTTGTAAAACTTTAGCATCAGATGATGCTTCCAAAGAGAATGACCCATCATTTGCTGATAAAGTTCCTGCACCTGCAATATCTTTAAGTTTAATACTTACTCCTTCTAGGGCATTTCCCTCCATATCTGTAATCTTCCCACGAATTATCCTCTCCTGGGCGAAAGATAAAAAGCCTATCATCATGAACAATACAACGATGGGCACTCCTCGAAAGTTAATAGTTCTTTTTATCATAATTGTTTTATATCGGTTAGCTAGGTTGCAACTGTACGAATTCGTTACAGTAATTTAATTTAAGGAATCTTATCCTTTAGCATACAGCATAGTTCGCACAAAATCTACGCAATCGATACCGGCAACGATTGCATTAGTGAGTGAAGTTCTCGCTAATTTTAATTATCTTCTTATAATCAACCACTATAATCTATGTATAAGCCAATTACGATCAAGGATATTGCTCAAGCATTAGCTATATCGCCATCTACGGTATCCCGAGCATTAAGCGATAGTTATGAGATTAATGAAGAAACCAAGAAGCGTATTATTCAATATGCCGAGAAGCATATGTATAAAAGGAATCCCAACGCATCAAGTTTGCGTCGAGGTCGGAGTTATACTATCGGCGTCGTAGTTTGCGAAGTCGAGAACAGCTTTTTCTCACAAGTAATAAGCGGAATTGAATCTGTTGCGTATAGTAAGGGCTATCATGTGATCTTGTCTCAAAGCCACGATTCGTACGAAAGAGAGGTGCTGAATATTCAACATCTAGCAAACAGTTCGGTTGATGGTCTGCTGATTTCAATGTCAGCAGAATCAATGGATTTCTCTCATATAGTCGATCTTCATACGCGAGGTTTACCATTTGTATTCTTCGATAGGATTATCAATGAATTCGAAACTCATACGGTAACTGCAAATAATAAAGAAGGAGCAAGACAGGCAACACAGTCATTAATTGACAGAGGGTACAAGAATATTGCTCACTTAGCCAACGCCCCACATCTATCTATCACTAAAGAACGATTAGAAGGTTTTAAGCAAGCACTACAGCAGAATGATCTACCCTTCGATAAATCGCTGGTTAGATACTGCGTTTCTGGAGGAAGGAATCAGCAAGAAATTGAAGAAGCAGTCGGTTATTTATTCAATCATGATAGAGAGGTGGATGCAATATTTGTTGCAAGTGACCGTCTCAGTATGGGTTGTATTCAAGCGTATCATCAGGTAAAACCTTTAGACCCTCCCCCTGCTATTGCCGGCTTTTCAAATTCTGACACCCTTAATATGTTATATAGAGATTTTACCTGCATTCGGCAACCAGCTTTTGAAATGGGGCGTGCGGCGATGGAAAAGCTTATCCACCTAATTGAAAGCCGACATCCCGTTTATTCTTTTGACAAAATCGTATTGGAAACAGAGATGATAATTAACTAATATTCGTTTCTTCCAAAATATAAATGCCATTGTAGCTGTTCTGGGAAGATGGACTGAGCGCATGCCAGTACCAATAGGAATTTCATTGATCATAAATTAAGCTAAGATAGCGCGTTCTAAGATGGTAGAATCGTTTCGGAATATCTTAAAAAATCAAAAAATCCCTAACAATTACTCATCCCTCTTGTTATATCCTTAGGATCAAGGAAAATCAACTTGTGATAATCGCGATTTGAAATCCTTTTACTAAACCCCAATAAACTATGGCAATTAAAGCAGAAAAAGACCCGAAAATCAGTAAGGATATCAGAGCATTTTTGAAAGAATTAAATAGTTCAGGTGGCAAGCCTATGGAAGAAATGACTCCTGAGGAAGGTCGAAAAGTACTTGAAGATGCACAGAAATCCGTTGAGGTAGATGTATCTGGTATTATAGAAAAAGAAATGGAGATCAGCAAAGCTGGCTTAACCGTTAAATCTATTGTGATCAAACCAAGCGACAAGAAGGACGAAAAGCTACCAGTATTTATCTTTATCCATGGTGGTGGCTGGGTATTGGGCGACTATCCGACTCACAAGCGGTTAGTTCGCGATCTTGTGGTGCATTCTGGCGCTGCGGCTGTATTTGTTGACTATTCTAGATCGCCGGAAGCAAAATATCCAACAGCGATCAACGAGATATATGCTGTAACCGAATGGGTTGCTGAGCATGGCGATGAAATCGGCGTTGATGGCAAAAATCTCGCTATCGCGGGAAATAGTGTTGGTGGTAATATGAGTGCGGTAACCTGTTTAATGGCGAAAGATAAAGGCGGTCCTGCCATCAAGTTTCAACTGTTGTTATGGCCGGTTACTGATGCGGACTTCAATCGCGCTTCATTTAAAGAGTATGCGGAAGAGCGTTTCTTAACGGCCAATATGATGAAGTGGATGTGGGACAATTATCTCCCTGAGGAGGAAAAACGAAAGGAATACTACGCAACACCTTTCAATGCTCCACTCGACAAATTAAAAAGCCTACCTCCTGCTTTGGTTCAATTAGCAGAAAACGATATCCTTTATGATGAAGGACTGGACTATGCACGCAAGCTAGATGAAGCGGGCGTCCCAACATTAATACAAACCTTTAATGGTTTTATCCATGATTTTGGACTTCTTAATCCGCTAGACCATATCCCTGCAGTAAAATTCGCGACAGAATTAGCGGCGCTGGGCCTTAAAAAAGCCCTCTTTGGAACGAAATAGAGCGCGGTTAGGACGATAAGACTGATCGTTAGCTTAGATTAGATAGCACCGCCGAGGAAAGAATTCCGTTCAGGAATCCCGGCTGTGCTATTTTATTTTGGAAGTTTTTCTTTTCAACGGTTATTAAGAACTTTAATACGAAGGACGTTTCAATGTAAGCATGAAAGTTTTTTACGCAATTGAGGCTAGTAAATACGATTAATAAATTAAATTAGTAATAGCTATACAAAACATCCCAAAATATTTAAGCCATGCTGACCAATATACATCCCAAAATCCCAATGCGAGATATGCGTATCAGTAAAGCATTTTACATCGATCAACTCGGATTTAATCAGGTTGGTGGAGATTATGAAGGCTATCTGATGATTAAAAAAGATCAGATCGAGCTGCACCTTTTCGAGTTCAAGGAATTAATTCCAGAAGAGAACTACGGTATGATCTATGTCAGAACCGACAATATTGACGCATTATATCAACAGTATCTCCAAAAAAACATAAGTATCCACCCCAACGCGCCTTTGCAGCAAAAACCTTGGGGCAAGGAATTCTCCATCCTCGATCCAGATTCTAATTTGATAACTTTCGGAGAGCAATAAACTCCTTAGCGACATTCAATCCAAAATTGTATATTTAATCATTACAGATTTAACCCTTATACAGAATTTATCAGAACTCATTAAACCTCGCTAAGCAATTCTTGAAATCACTACCTATATATAGCATACTGCAGGGTTTAATCGCGCTAGTTTGGCTTATCAATGGACTTCTATGCAAAATATTGAACCTAGTGCCGAGACATCAGCAGATCGTCGAGCGCATTTTGGGAGAACCCCATGCCCGACTCTTAACCATTTTGATCGGCATAGCTGAAATTATGATGGTAGTGTGGATACTTAGCAGATGGAATGCACGATTATGCGCCATCACACAGATTGTAGTCATTGGCGTAATGAATATCATCGAATTAATATTCGCAAAAGATCTATTACTTTGGGGAAGACTGAACATCGTTTTCGCATTTGCCTTTATGGTATTAATCTACCTCAAGGAATTCAGACTAAAACCTACGAAGAACAACAGTAGCTCATGATTTCGCTAAAGAATCACACCTTCGCTGTCGAGGCGTTTTTCGAACGCTCGCTGGTGCTTACTTTCGCAGTTCCTAAAGATGAATTAAGCGAAACCATTCCGCCCTGCTTAAAATTGGACGTATATGACGAGCAATGGGCGTTCATAGCCGTAGCCATGGTTCAGACAAAGAACTTAAAACCCAAAGGTTTTCCAAAAATATTTGCTAATGATTTCTTCCTGATCGGATACCGCATTTTTGTCAAATATCGCGATAATCGCGGAAGGACACTTCGTGGTCTTTATATCCTAAAGTCTGAAACCGACAGTAAGCGAATGGAATTCCTTGGCAACATCTTTACAAAGTACAGTTACACGACAACCGATATTCAATCTATCCATTCCGACCAACAAGAAACTATTTTTTCGGATAAGTCGAAGTTCTCCATCAGCATCGCCCATACCGACATGGAGATTCCGCTACCTACTGGTTCAGTATTTAAGTCCTGGAAGGAAGCGCGGCGGTATGCCGGTTTGCTACCATTCACTTTTAGCTTTGACGCAGCAAAGAAGGAGGTTCTAATTATCGAAGGCGTGAGAAAAGATTGGAATCCGAAACCTATTGCAGTAGTAAAGCATCAGCTCGATTTCCTCGAAAAGCTATCATTATCCCAATATCAACTAGCAAACGCATTTGCCATTTATAATATACCCTACTATTGGAAGAAAGGAAGAATAGAGAAATGGAAGTAAGCAGAACGGCATTTCAAGGCATAAAGAATATCATTCGTTTCAACTGGCATTTCTATGTTATCGCCGCTGTCAGCATTCTGCTGTTGATCGCCATTAGCCAGTTTCTATCGGGTATTCTAGTATATTTCATCTATGCAACAATTGGATTTACCATGCTCGGCATTCTCGCGTCGCTTGCTGTCTCCTATTATGTATACGATTATTCAGATCTCTATCAGCTTCACTGGATTGAAAAGGAAAACCCAAAACAGATACTTAGTGTCAATGCGGGGTTCGATGAAACGTCTGATCTGATCAAGAACAAGAAACCAAATACCACCTTAAGCATTATCGACTTCTATAATCCAAACAAGCACACGGAAGTATCGATAAAACCAGCGAGAGAAAGATATCCATCTCCGAAAGAAACCATTTCGGTAGAAACGGATAAATTGCCCTTTTCAGATAAAAGATTCGATCTAATCTTATGCGTTTTATCCGCACACGAAATACGGGAACAACGAGAAAGGACGAGGTTTTTTAAAGAGCTATCGCGCGTATTAGCTACTGAAGGGAAATTAATGGTCACGGAACATCTCAGAGATACAAATAACTTCTTAGCATTTCAAATTGGATTTTTTCACTTCTATAGTAAAGCCAATTGGACAACAGTGTTCGAAGAAGCTGGATTAAAGATGAAAGAACTCCATAAGAATAATCCATTTATTTCAACATTTATTCTTACACATTAGTCTATAATGGAAGTACATATCAACATCGTCGGGGCTCTCTTAATAATGCTTGCTACTATACATATCATCTTTCCTCGTTATTTCAACTGGAAAAATGAACTTGCGGGACTAAGCCTGATCAACCGGCAGATGATGCAGGTCCATACTTTCTTTCTTGCCTTCATCCTCTTCTTGATGGGAATTCTATGTATGTCATCAGCAAGTGATCTCGTGTCAACCTCACTCGGAAAGCGAATCTGCCTAGGCTTTTCGATATTCTGGGCCTCCGCCTGCTCTTTCAGTTTTTTATCTACTCTCCAAAACTATGGAGGGGAAAAGTAAAAGAAACAATCATTCATATCTTATTCACTTTGTTGTGGATCTATTTTACCCTTGTTTTCCTTTTTGTATCGATATGAGGGAAAAAGCATATCGATTCCTACGCATAATCAGCAATTTTTCGTAAATTCTAGACCATGAAGAAAGAGATCATTTTCGATGGTTTTGCCATACACAACAAGAAGTCATTGTTTGAAGAAATCAACCGTGCAATTATGAGCGATGAAGACTGGGAAATTGGCGAAAGCCTAGACGCCATCAATGATATTCTTTACGGCGGTGTTGGAAAAATCAAAGGGAATGAACCTATCCGATTGATATGGAAAAACTTTGAAGCCAACAAGGAACTATTCGGAAAAGAATTTACGATAGACTTTTATAAAGAAAAATTGAAGCACCCCGAAGTATTTGATACGGAAAGCATACAAGCAACGCTTGATGAACTAGAGAATGGAAACGGACAGACTTATATGGACATCCTCTTAGAAATTATTGCCGATCATCCGAACATCGAATTAGTCAAAGCCTAGTTCAAAAACTGCATTCTCATTCTCCAGCTTCTGCCCGATTTCGACTATTGAGTCGACTGAACTAATTAACCAAGCATATAGATAACCTCTATTTAACATCTAAAGATTCAATAGGCAAATCCTATACTTTAAGCCTAATCTATAATTATCCTTTGCGTTCTTTTTGGTAATTTTAATCAAGCGATTACAAAAGAGGTACGCAACAATCGTTAATGCGCTTATTATGACCAAATAAGACACAATAAATAAAAACATTCAATAGAAAATTACACAAATGGAAAACGGATCAAACGACATCAGCAAATGCCCATTTCATAATGGCAGTATGAACAAAATTAAGGTTGCAGGTGATGGCACTTCCAACCAGGAATGGTGGCCCAATAGACTAAAAATCGAACTCCTTCGCCAAAACTCAAATGTGTCTAATCCAATGGATACTGACTTTAATTATGCGAAAGAATTTGAAAGTTTAGATTTAGCAGCAGTAAAAAAAGACCTTCATGATTTAATGACCGACTCTCAGGACTGGTGGCCTGCGGATTTCGGACATTACGGTCCCCTATTTATCCGTATGGCATGGCATAGCGCCGGAACTTATCGTGTTGGCGACGGTCGTGGGGGTGCAGGAGCCGGACAGCAACGTTTTGCACCTTTAAACAGCTGGCCAGATAACGTAAGCTTAGATAAGGCACGTCGTCTATTATGGCCTATCAAACAAAAATACGGCAAGAAAATCTCCTGGGCCGATTTATTGATCCTTACTGGTAACGTCGCATTAGAATCTATGGGCTTCAAAACCTTTGGTTATGCCGGCGGTCGTGAGGATGTTTTCGAACCGGAATTAGATGTATACTGGGGATCAGAGAAAACATGGTTAGGGGGCGACGTCCGCTATTCACATGGATCTGAAGGCGTCGAAGAAGCACACGGCGTACTTTCAGCAGACGATGATGCCGACGGAAAAATTCACTCCAGAGACTTAGAAAATCCGCTAGCAGCGGTGCAAATGGGTCTTATTTATGTAAACCCAGAAGGTCCGGATGGTAACCCGGATCCACTTGCTGCGGCAAAAGATATTCGTGATACCTTTGGCCGTATGGCGATGAATGATGAAGAAACCGTAGCATTGATCGCTGGTGGTCACTCCTTCGGTAAAACACACGGTGCGGGTCCTGCAGACAATGTAGGTAAAGAGCCAGAAGCAGCCGATATGGAACTGCAAGGTCTAGGTTGGAAAAGCAGCTTCCGCTCTGGCGTTGGTGCAGATGCCATTACAAGTGGATTAGAAGTAACATGGACAACAACTCCGACCCAATGGAGCAATAATTTCTTCGAGAATCTATTCAGCTATGAGTGGGAATTAACTAAAAGTCCTGCTGGTGCACACCAATGGGTAGCAAAAGATGCAGAAGACACCATCCCTCATGCATTCGACCCGAACAAAAAGCAACGTCCAACGATGTTGACAACAGATATCACCCTTCGTGTAGATCCTGAATTCGAAAAGATCTCGAGACGCTTTTACGAAAACGCTGATCTATTTGCAGATGCATTTGCACGTGCATGGTTCAAATTAACGCACCGCGATATGGGACCATCGTCTAGATACTTAGGTCCTGAAGTACCTACAGAAGAGCTGATTTGGCAAGATCCAATCCCTGCAGTAAATCATCCACTGGTTAATGCAGATGATGTCGCAGCATTGAAAGCCAACATCTTGAATTCAGGATTAACGATTGCCGAGATGGTATCGACAGCATGGGCGTCAGCTTCTACCTTCCGCGGTTCTGACAAACGCGGTGGGGCTAATGGCGCACGTATTCGCTTAGCACCTCAGAAAGATTGGGAAGTAAACAATCCTGCTCAACTGCAGAAAGTATTGAATACCCTAGAAGGAATCCAAACTGCTTTCAACAATGGACAAGCCGATGGTAAGAAAGTGTCTTTAGCTGACTTAATCGTCCTTGCAGGTGCTACCGGTATTGTAGAAGCAGCTAAAAGAGCAGGCGTACAGATTACTGTTCCATTCACTCCGGGACGTATGGATGCCAGCCAAGAACAAACGGACATCGAATCCGTAGGTTATTTAGAGCCTATTGCTGATGGTTTCCGTAACTACAAGAAAGCTAGATATACGGTATCCACTGAGGAATTATTAATCGACAAAGCACAGTTGTTGACTCTAACAGCTCCTGAATTGGTTGTGTTATTGGCAGGTATGCGCGTATTAGAAACTAACTACGACGGTTCTAAGCATGGTGTATTCACCGATAGACCTGGTCAATTAACTAACGATTTCCTTGTGAATTTATTAGACATGAATACTGCATGGGAAGCCGTTGGTCCAGACAAAGAGCTATATCAAGGCAGAGACCGCAAAACTGGCGCTGTAAAATGGACAGGAACACGCAACGACCTATTGTTCGGATCGAATTCCGAATTAAGAGCAGTTGCAGAGGTTTATGCTTCAGCAGATGCTAACGATAAATTTGTTAAAGATTTCGTTGCAGCATGGCACAAAGTAATGAACGCTGACCGCTTTGATATCAAAAAGTAGCTTGTAATATAATTTTCATAATATAATTTTTTGTAATTAAAATGGGCTGTACCGTCAAAAGATGGTACAGCTTTTTTGTTCCTAACTGGTTTGGGTGAATGACTATGTAGACCCAATGTTTAACCATTGTTTAGCCCTTTGGAAAGGGTTCTGAATTGGTTATACAGTGGGTTTGAAAGGGCTTTATATTGGGACTGAGTTGAATTGAGATTTGAGATGATAGATATTAGATATAAGAGTTTGGTGTCTTGTCCTTTCCTTTGGTATAAATAGTGGTCTTGAACCAGGAAAGGTAGGATTTAAGGATTGTCGGGATCGGGTATGGTGTGTGATGAAGGATGCAAGGATTATCAGGATCACGTTGAAAGAAAAAAAGTGGCTGTTTCTGAACCAGGAAAAAAAGGATTAAAGGATTCTCAGGATCGGGTATGATGTGTTTCTACGCATTGGCGTCTATGCAGTTTTGAACTATATAGGTGGTAATTATGACGAACCGCGTAGGGACGTTTCACTAAACGTCTCCTGATACGTACGCTATCACCCTCGTCATGCGACGCTATTCTCGATCCTGATAATCCTTGAATCCTTTTTTTCCTGGTTCAGAATAGTAGTTAGTAGTTAGTACTTAGTATAAAGACCTATGAAGTCCGATCCTGCCAATCCTTAAATCCTTCCTTTCCTGGTTCAGAATAGTAGTTAGTACCATCTCCGTTCCCAGGGATCTCTTCCTGCAACACCTCTTCCCCTTCCAGATCAAAGTAAGTACAAGTATATTCTTCCAAATCCACCTTCCAGGAAGCAATTCCATTGACAGCGCACATTTTCACAAAGTATGGAAAATCTGTTTTTCCTTCTTGATGCTCTTTTAGTTCCTTTGCAAATTGCTGAACATTTAAGTTTTCGTTGATATTTAGGGGATCATATTTTACGGGCGAATTTGCTTTAAAAGGTTCTTCGCCATAATAAACCTCTACCCCATTGCTTACCAGGAAATCAAAGGCGGTTACACCTAATTCTTTGATTTCCTGGATGTACTTAGGGAAGTCAGCACCCGTTTTTACTTTCGCATGAGCGTCATCAATTTGTTGGATTGTAAACATTTAGTATGTGTGTGATTATCTTTCTACCAGTTCCTTTACCTCTTCGCCATACATATCAACTTTCAGCTCTTTCACTTTAAACAGTTGCGACCAGCGGATAAAGGTTCCGATGAAAACAATTCCCATCAACAGCATGGCTATTCCGGCAAGGCTCGCCAATAGGTATTGTTCATTTGGCAAATATATGTCTTTCACCTGTACATAGCCCGCCCAAAAAGTGATGATTGCCATAAATATTCCGGGGATAGCGGCGCAGAGCGCGTATTTCTTCCTGTTCATACGAATCAGCATCGTTGTACAAACGATCAGACCGCAGGCAGCAAGCAATTGATTTGATATCCCGAATAATGGCCATATGCTGCTTACGTTGCCCGTATACACCAGATAGCCCCAGGAGAAGGTGAAGATAGCACTACATAGAATAACACCAGGCCACCAGTTCTTATCTTTAAATGCTGGAATTACTGAGCCAAGCATTTCCTGAAGGAAGAAACGTCCGACACGTGTTCCGGCGTCAATGGCTGTTAGAATAAATACCGCTTCAAACATAATCGCAAAGTTGTACCAGTAGGCCATGACGTTGTCCATAAACGGAACCTTGTCGAAGATATGCGCCATACCCACAGCAAGAGAAACGGCTCCTCCCGTTCTTCCATGCAGATCAATACCGATTCGGTCGATAAAATGTTGTAAATCCACTGCATGTAATTCCGGATGCATGGCTAGGAATTGATCGTAAGCAGCAACAGGTGTATTGATTGCAAAATAATCTCCAGGCATTAATGTACAAGCAGCAATTAGAGCCATTAATGCGACAAAGCCTTCTACCAGCATCGCACCATAGCCTACAAAAAGTATTTCACGCTCATTGCCGAGCATCTTCGGTGTTGTACCGGTAGCAATAATAGCGTGAAAACCGGAGATAGCACCACACGCGATCACAATGAAAATAAACGGTAAAACCGGCCCCCCGATAACTGGGCCACCACCATGAATAAAACTCGTAAAGGCAGGCATCTGAATGGTTGGAGCAACAAAGATAATCCCTACGGTCAACATCAATATGGTTCCGATTTTGAGGTAAGTAGATAGATAATCGCGTGGCACTAGAAGCAACCAGATTGGCAATACCGATGCGAAGAAACCATAAACAGCTATAGCAATAGATATGGTGCCGATGCTCCAATTGAACAGGTTCGCGATGGCAGGCATCTCCATCAAGTTATGTCCTGAAATAATACCGACAATTAAAAGTACACCGCCTAAGATACTGGCAAACGTTACTGAACCTTCTCTATAACGCATGATGAGCCCCATAATAATAGCAATTGGCATCGTTAATATAATGGTAAATAGGGACCATGGCGCTTCGTGCATTGCCGAAATACAAGCAAGGGATAATCCCGCAAGGGTTAATATCAAGATAAACAATACAGCAAGTCCGGCAATTGTACCAATAGGTTTAGAGATTTCCTTAGATGCAATGGTCGCTAAGCTTTCCCCTTTATGCCTTACGGAGGCGAAAAGAACAACCATATCGTGCACACCACCCCCCAATACGCAGCCGATCAATATCCATAAGGCGCCTGGCAGATAACCGAACTGCGCGGCTAAAACGGGTCCTACAAGCGGTCCTGCGGCAGCGATGGCAGCGAAGTGGTGTCCGAATAATACCTTTTTATCTGTTTTTACATAGTCTTGTCCATCGGCAAACTCGACAGCGGGTGTCGTAATTTTAGCGTTTAATCGCAGCACCTTATTGGCAAGAAAGATTCCATAGAATCGATAGGCAATAGCAAAAATAAGCAGCGAGGCAAAGATCAATGTCAGCGCATTAATCCCATTTAAGTCGATCATAATTTTTCTTTTTGGTAGTTCAATTACAAAAATGGAGAGCAAACGGTTTAGGTAAAGCTCTCCATTGTGGTCTAAATTTAAGCAGAATTATTTGTTATGCATAACATCTGATTTCAAAAACGCGTGCATTTTCGTCTTCCTGTGCTTTTTTTGCAACTAAACGGACGCGATCTGCCGAGATACCATCAAAGCTATGTACGACTTTGCGTAAGATATTTTCAGTTACCTCTTCTTTCTTCACCAGTGTGCTGCCATCGTACAATTCTAGGTTATAGTCCATTAGCATTTCAGGCTGTCGTCCACGCTTCTGGTTTTTCATCACACTCGCTTCTCCGGATAAACGTAAATGACGGTTAAGACCCGAATCGAAAGTAAATTCTACAGATTTCAAGTTTTGAGGCTTGCTCCAACTAAGCTCTATATATTGCTCGCCAGAAGCTAGGCTCGCTCGCCATTGATGGCTATCACCATCTTGCACGTCACGGTTATAACCATCGATAACTTTTTTCGCTTCGAAACCCGCTAGTTCAGAAGAAGCAGTAACCTTTGCTTGCCTTGCCAAATCCAGATTATCTTCATTTTTCACCTTCAGTATCGCTTGATCTTGGCGTAGTAGAATCTGCTGATATTCTTTAAGTTTTGCTTTGTTTTCATATAGCTTTCGCGGAGTCAGATTTTCCTTCACACAGAAGGCAGCTGCGGTACCGATCGCCTGTCCCATCGTCGCACAGGTTGCCATCACACGGGTTGTAGAAAGGGCGATATGAGATACAGATACGTTCCTTCCGGCCATCATTAAATTGTCGAAGGACTTGCTGTACAAACTACGTAATGGTATAGAGTACGGTCCTTTCAGAGCGATGGATCGGAATGGGCTGAGCGAAGTATCGTCCATCCCTGCCGGCAGGTGGTCATCCAATGGCCAGCCACCATAGGCTACGCGATCTTCGAAGTTTTCTTGTTTCAAGATATCGTTTTGTGTCATGACATAATCTCCGGTAATGCGACGGCTTTCTCTTTTTCCAGGGATGGATCCAAACCAAGATAAAGCCCAGTTTGCAGATTCGGGATGATTTCCGGAATTCTTGATGTAATCCCATACACCAAATACGACCGCCATCAAATCGTGGCGAATCTTTTGACCATCATGTACAATATTTTCCAATCCACCCAACTCAATCCACCAATAACCGTACTCCCAGGAATGGATTCTACGATGCTTAAAGTCGGAGAACTCATATTTTCGAGCCCAGCTAGGTGCTTTAAACGGCATAGGTTTATCATGTTTTTGCGATTGGAAGAGAAGGCTGTTTCCCATCGTGATATCGTCGCGTACATCGAGTCCGAGGGCTTCGTTGTATTCAGATTTTGCTTCACGACCGCGCATAAATTCCGCGCCTGCCAATGCTGCCAATGTTCCATCGCCTGTACAATCGGCGAAGTACTTTGCCTTTACATTGTATATTTCTTCAGTTTGTGAACAGTAGGCTTGTATTTCATCAATCTTCTTCCCTTTTGTTTTGACATTATAAAGCATGCTGTCAAACAATAAGGTGATATTCGGATTCGATACGATTTTATCATACATCACATAGTCGAGCATTTCCCAGCAACGCTGCGGGTTGATATGCGATTCGGTCAACATCACCTCTTCGAGCAAGCCTGTTTCTCTCCACACTTGTCCTAGAGCAGTGGAGCCACAAATATGCATACGTATCTCGGAACTGGCATTGCCACCTAATCTCGATCGATTTTGAATTAATATTACCTTTAAACCATTTCTAGCAGCAGCGAGCGCGGCACAGAAGCCCGCCATCCCTCCTCCTGCTACGAGATAGTCGGTTTCTAAATTACGGATAGCAAATACTGATTCTGGTCCTTTCAGCTCACTTTCTATAATTTGCTTCTCGCTGAGTGATTTTGCAATTACAGGATCCACCAGTAAAGCTCCAGAGCCAATTCCTATGGCTTTTAAAAAGTCTCTTCTATTGTTTTTCATAATTTAAAATTTTTGCGATTAGTTCTTTCTGCTTGGGAGATGCCTTTTCAGTTGCCCTAAAAGCTGTTAAAATGCTTTTTGTTTCCTCATTTGCAGCAGAAATAGAGTTTATAATTTCAGTTATTACATGTGGTTTCATCCTATCCAATTGTTTCAAGATAGAATTGTATTGATTGGGATCTTTTAGCACATCCGCTTCCAAAACATCGATAGCGTAGTGTGGTATAAAGTCATCTTGGGCAAAAAGAAGGTTGATTATCTCTTCTTTATACTTCGTGGCTTCCGTAGGCTCCAAATGCTTTAAGAAATATTCCTGATAAACGGGTATTTCCGACTTCGCAAAATAGCTTTGCCAGTTCCGTTTCTGATACTGTTGATTCGCAAGCGCATGTAGCTCCTGCTTAATCGGCCCATTGACGATATGCCAAAGCGTATAAACGGTGTATAAGGCACCTGGCACTGTTACATTGGAAAACAAGGGCGAAGTAGGCTTCGTCACAGCGTCGATTTCTAAAGAATATTTCTTTCCATCTTTATCCAGCAAATCTTCCACGTCGTAATCACGCAAGGGAGATAAGCTATCGATTAGGATGCCCTGCAAGCGCTCGTAATCTTTTTGGTCGAAATACTGGTGATCGAATTTTGTGAAGTGGAAATCCTCCTCTTTGCTGAAATGATGATAATTGCCCAATAGATCCCAGAATAGGTTCACCACGATCGGTAGACAAATCTGGTCGTTACAGACATTGGTTTGTAGTTGAGTACCGTAGTATAAAGTTTTAGTGCTAGCGTCTTCAACTACAAACACAGGGAAACTGAGGGTATCATTAACTGTGTGAGTCAATACGGGTTCTTGCTCTTTGCTGAGGGCAGTCCAAGATTGGGCCGCGACATTAAAGAGATTACAACCCACAATTGCAACAATTAATAATATTCTATTCATATGTCAAAATAGCACTAGCCTTACATGCTTTATTTAGGATGACTCTCATCCATCTTGCTTCAACGTTTGACGGGAAAACAAAATGTTCAGATTTATTACCTAAAACCTTAACTGTTTTATAATCGAACCATTCTCCATTTCCCGAAGGATCAAGTTGAATTTTGAAATCTACGACTTCCTGAAGATTATGAGATAATTCTATGTTACGTTTATCGTAAAATCCAAAAAGATAGGGATCACTAACTTCATTCGCTTTTACGCTTGTATTGCTCAACGGCCCGCCCTTTCCTGTTGGCTTCCCTAGTTTCCAAAGATCATCAATTGCACCGACCCATACAGCTGCTTTTCCGTCCTCGGACCGAATTATATTATCCTGATCTCCTTTTGGATTTACTCCAGATAAAACCAACAATCCGCGATATGATGCAAAATCATGTATCGCCATATCATGGCTCGCTATTGGTCTAACTTTTGCAAATCCGTCGGCATTTTCTGCCGGAAGTTCAAAAAAAGTACCATGTAAATTCATCAAATCTCTCTCTGTCGCTACTTCCCTTGCTAATCTAGTAAGACCGTTTCGAGTTAGCTTGTCAAAGGCGGCCTTTGATTTAGGAAATCGCCATCTTCGTCCAAGATCATCAACGACCAAAACGGAACTTTCCTCGACACTAACCAAGTCTTTCGGAATTTCAAAGTTCTTTTTAATGATTTCAACGGTTCCCGAATTATTAACAGGTTTTAGCTCCATATCACTATTAAGCTCATAGTAACCAGTTGTATTAAAAGTTTCACCTTGAATTTTTCCTGAGAGAACACCCAATTTTCGCTGGTTATTTCCTAAAGCGTACAGATATGCTCCCAAATACTCGTTATCTCCAATTTTCGACAAGTTGTTAAATAAATCAAGCTCTTTAATTGCTAGGTTTTCACCTTGATAAGAAAACATGGCAGAATAGTTCCCAGAATCACTAACCTTAATCCTAATCCATTCGCCTTTGATATCAACCGGCATTTCTTCGCTGATAGAGTGGTTAGCAGCTACGTTAATTGATTTGTAAGGAGTCCATTTTCCATTCCCGACAAGGTCTACTTCCAGATCAAATTTTGCAGGTTTATTATTATGATTTTTTAACCAAATATTTCGCTTTTTCCAACCAGCTAAGAGAAACGGCTCTGAAACTAGGTTTTCTGTCAAGGAATCATTTATCCAAACAGCACCCTCGGCAGTTGTCGAGCCGAAGTAATCCAATTGAGCTTCATCGACAAACCATAGATTTGAATTAGATTGGCCAGCACCTTCCAGATTTCCTTTGATCTTTCTTTTATTTAAAAATTCTTTTTGTGCAGAGTCATCGCAACCAAATACAAGTTGATTATTCCATTTCGCGAAGTCTCCAATAACTTTAAGGTATGATGAACGTGGCCTAATCCCCTTTGCGTTTGATGAAGTAAATGATTTAGGGAATTTCCAAAACATTCCGTGCATCGTCATCAAATAATCACCATTACTGTCACCAATTTCGCGAATTCGCGGCCATTCTGTATTCCAACCGTGAGCACCGTCGTAGCTCCTGCTTGCTTTCGGAAGTCTATAAAAAGACCAACCTTTTTTTGAATCTCTCACCGCCAGCAAGACTGATTTATGATCCCAACCGGTCGCCCAAATTGCATCGTTGTCTGCATTATTTCCGTAGATTCCACCTGGACCTGTAACTTCAACAAACTGGTTTCTACGGACTAATTTCCAAGACTTACCGTCCCATTCAGATAGAGAGCCTGCTGGTATATCATATTGCTTTAAAGCCTTTTCGCCAGACTCGCCATTATTTGAATAGACAAGAACACCTTGTCCGCTATACACTCCTTTTCCATGTGCGCCAAATAAATCAGCAAAATTCTGTTTTTTATTCTGATACTTTGGGAGCTTTTTTAAATAGCTTTCGCTTTTTAAATTAACATCAGTGTACAGTTCAGTAATTTTCTTTGAGGTAAGGTCATACTCATAAAATCCTTCCTCCATTGTCGCAAAATATATCTTCTTCTTTGGGTCTGTTAAATGCCTAGCTAAACCAGTGTGACGTCCGGGCATATCGAATGGTGAAATAGTAGTAACAACGCCTTTATTATCTATAACGTAAGGCCCAATAAAGAGACTATTGGTTTCTTTATGGATCATACGATTCGCGGGCGTACCTCCTACGCTTCCTTCGTAGACATGTTGTTTTTTTGATTTGTCAATGATGTACAATTTATCGGACGATCCAATGGGTAAATGCGGCCCATAAGTTATCACATACAGCTTATCATTCCAAGGTACAACGGCACCAGTCCCGCACTCACCTTCATCATTGTACATTGCTAGATTAGGGTAAATTCCGCTAAAGCTTTTTTGTTGTGCAAACAATAGATTGCTACTTAAAAACGAAATTCCTAAAAATAAGATCTTAATATTTTCTTTTATCATAATGCTAATAATTTGGGTTTTGATTTAACCCACTCGTTAGTACTTCCGTTGACGGTATTGGCCATATATATTGCTTCTTTGCGTCGAATTTTCTAATTGCTATTTGTTTGATTAAACCCTGACTATAGAATCCAGAAAAATCTGGTGAGCCATCTTCATCAATAGGCGGTGCAGTTGGTAAAAACCATTTACCGGTATTAACAACCTTAGAAACTAGGTCTGCAGGATCTAACAAACCAAAATTTGGTTTATTTAAGACCTTCTCGGCGATTTTCCATCTGATGATATCCATATAGCGAAGTCCCTCTAGCGCAAACTCCATTCTTCGTTCGCTACGAAGAATTTTTCGGAGTTCTGCTTGCGCAGTTGTAGTAACTTTAGGATAATTCGTAGAAGATTTATCAACTTTATAAGCTCTAGCCCTCACTTGATTTATAGCATCTAATACCGATTGGTCAATTTCGTTCAACTCAATTTTAGCTTCCGCATAGATCAGGAGTACGTCTGCATAGCGAATTATTATATTATCGGGTTCAATCCGCCAAGAATTTAGAAGCCAATCTGAATCCACGCCTTTTCTCCAAACCAATCCATTAAATGAAGCATATTGTGCGACAGCCCTATTGTCATTGTTTGTAATCTCTTGACCTGTAGATACTCTTTTAGTCTTCAAAGCTAAAGGATGCGGTGTGTAGATTATGTCTAAAAACGGCTGATCGAATGGAACAATTGTAGCTTCACAACGAGGATCTCGGTTTTCAAATGGATTCTTAGGATTGAAAAGCGGAGATTCGTCTACTGGTAAACCGTCTGTACAATAGTAAGAGAAAAACAAGTCCCATGAAGGATCCTTTGCAGCCCATCCACCATTATTGCGCGGAATATAATTTTGGCGATCTCCTAATGCTACTCCTAAAGTAATCGAGCGCGGCAAAAGAAAGATTGACTCGGGCGATTGCTTAGTTTTCGAGAGGAACAACGCTGAGTAATCCGAGTGCAAGTTGTATAATCCTAAAGCTATACATGCAGATGCGGCTTCTTTCGCGGTCGCAAAATCGCCCATGTAAAGAGCAATACGCGCTTTCAGTGCCATCGCTGCACCCTTGGTGGCACGCTTCACTTCCGATGAGCTATACGAACTTTTTAAATGGGTAATTGCGAAATCGAAATCCTCATAAATTTTCTTTAATAATTCATCTGGATTCATTTGACCTATCGTTTTTGCTTCCTCGATACTTAATGTTTTATCCAGATAAACGACATTTCTATAATGACTCAATAAAAATGAATACATAGCCGCACGAACAAATCTTGCTTCTGCTTTATAACCATTTATCTGTGCTTCGGGTAAAATATCTGCAGCTCGATCCATACCTTCAAGCACTGTGTTAGCTCTAGCAATCGCTTTGTAGGTATTTTGCCAACCACTAGTAACGAACGCCGATTGACCATTTATCGTCGCATTCGTTATATCAGTTAATCCATCTCGGTAAATCCAATCGTCCGTCCAATCGTCGACGTCTTTAATCCATAGGGCCTCTCTATATAAATCATTGAGAGACATGATGAGCTCATCAGCATCAGAATTCCAAGTTTCACTAGAACCTTGAGATAATGGATTTAAGTCAAGCTTCTGGCATGAAAACAGAAACAGTGACAAAACCAAATATATTATTTTACTTTTCATGACCTTAGCTTTTAAAATTTGACGTTAATACCGAATAAGAATGATGACGTTATTGGATATGTAAATGACGTCATTTCTGGATCCCAACCTTTAGGGAACTTATTAATAGTGAAAATATCATTAGCAGTAAATGATAATCCAAGCCCTTTAACATGATACTTTGCTAAGAAGTTTTCAGGAATTTGGTACGAGACATTCACTGATTTTAGACGAAAATATCTTCCATTAATCATCCAAAAATCCGACATAGCATAGTTATTTGTTGCTGAGGTATTAGAATATCTTGGATATTTTGCGGAGAGATTTTGAGCATCAGTATTATATTTACTCCAAGTATTTCCGTCAAGAATTGAAAGGAAGTTTCCCCAATTCTGTTGATAAGGTTGTATCATATCGGTAGTTTGACGCACGTTTTGTTTACCGACCCCTTGAATTACGACATTTAATGACAATCCGCCGTAACCCAAATTAAGCTGTCCGCCATACAAATACTGTGGTAATGAACCTCCTAGAAACACTCTATCATACTCAGGGGAAATTATCCCATCAGGAACTCCATCAGGACCCGATACGTCTTTATATTTAACATCCCCAGGCTTTACATTGGCATTCAAAACTGGGGAACCTGCAACTTCATCTGCAGTTTGATACAACCCATCGGATAAATAGCCGTACCATTCATTGAATTCGCTGCCTTCCATTTTAACTTGATTACCCAAAAACTCGGTACCGCCTAAATCTCCCATAACAGATTTGAAGTTTGAGATATTAAAAGAAAGACCATAAGTAAGTTTATTAATGTTATCCTTCCATCCTACAGCCAACTCCCATCCCTTCGTATTCATTTTTCCAGTATTTTGATTGGGATTCTCGAAACCAATGAAAACAGGAATTTGAAGTGCAAGGAGCATGTCGCTTGTTATTTTATTGTAGACGTCGAATGTAGCATTCAATCTATTGTTTAACCCTACGAAATCGAGACCTACGTCATATGACTCTGTTTTTTCCCATGTGATATCACGAATTGCATACTGCCATTGAGAAGCTGATTGTTGTGATGTAACTTGATTTCCGGTATAAAATAACGCTGTGTTAGAAAACTGAATTAAAGATTGATAAGGGTAATTCCCAATACGCTCATTACCAAGCGTTCCATAAGATGCTCTCAGTTTTAAGAAATTAAGCCAAGAGACGTCTTTCATAAAGTTTTCTTCTGAGATTGACCATCCTGCGGAAACAGATGGGAAAACACCCCATCGGTATTCTTTAGCGAATCTTGATGAACCATCGTATCGTATGTTTGCTTGAATAAAGTACTTGTTGGCATAATTATACATTGCTCGCCCGAAATAAGAACGATATGCATTTTCATATGCTGAACCAGAGTTATCTCTAAATTCCAAAGGTCCCAAATCGAGGTATGGGTAGCCGCTAAGCAAATATTGATCGCGGCTCGCTGATAGATCTTCGTTATAGTAGTAGAAGAATTCGTATCCGGCCAAAAGGTTTAGATTGTGCTTACCGAGACTCTTCATATAATTCCCTAAAAATTGGGTTGTATATTGGTAACTCTCTACTCTACTTTCCGTAAGTTTAGTTGTTTCATAACCATTAATGTAACCTAATCTTTGTTCTGGGTTGTTCCAAGCTGTATAAGGAACTTTTGTTCGAAAGGCTTTAGTCCGATCGAAGTTGAAAATTGGTGCAATCACACCCGTCAATGTAAGGCCCTCAATCGGCTTCAAGTCGATTCCTACCTTACCGCCAAATTGGGTATATTGATATTTGGTTTGCCCCCCTTGAGTCAACATCCCATAGATATTATCGCCGTCCTTCCCAGATGCAATCCTTCCATCATCCCACATCCCTGCATAAATTGGTGCTGTAATCCCCATTCTATATAATGGATCGATAGAAGGACGATTATCCGTTGTACGTTTAAAGTTCAAGTCAACAACAGCAGATAAATAGTCGGTTACATCAATATTATTGTTTATCCGTGAAGTTAATCGCTCATAATTGCGCATCACGTATAACGCGTCTGTATCATCATACCCTAATGAGAATCTAGTCCTAAGATTTTTCCCAGCCCCAGAAACGGATAATTGATGTGCCTGTCGGCCGGCTCTGTCTTTTAGCAGTATACTTTGCCAATCGGTAATAGGATATAGATTAGGGTTTTCTTTATTTAAGTTAAGGTAGTTATCCACTAAATCTTTTGCGTAGATCGGATATTCGTTTTGGTTGTTGTTATTATCATTCCAACGAAGCTCATTCACGAGTTGCAGATAGCGTTGCGCTCCTACGTACTCTGGCAGTTCTGTTGGAGATTCCCAACCTATATCCGTATTATATTCCAAGGATAGCACACCTTCTCTACCCCGCTTTGATGTAATTAAAATAACACCGGCAGCAGCTCTGGATCCATAGATTGAAGCAGATGCAGCATCTTTAAGCACCGTTACGTTTTCGATATCGTTAGGATTGACTTGGTCCAAGCCACTAATTGGCACTCCGTCTAGAATGACCAATGGATTCAGACCGCCGTCGGTGATCGTAGTGATTCCTCGAACGCGGATTGTTGCGGCGGCACCTGGTGCATTGTTATTTCTAGTTGCCATAACCCCCGGAACTGCGCCCTGTAATGCTTGGGACAACTGGGTTGTTTTACGAACGGCGATATCTTTTCCATCTACCGATGAAATGGCGCCCGTTAGATCTTTCTTCTGGACTGTTCCATAACCAATAACGACGACCTCATCGAGTTCATTATCGTCGGGTTTAAGACGTATTAAAATACTGTTAGTTTGGTTGGTTTTAGCAACAAAATTGGTGATGGAATCGCGCTGGAAACCGACGTGGTGAACATAGATGTTGTACAGTCCATCTATGCTAAGATTGTTTAGTGTGAAAAGACCTTGATCATTCGATCCTAAAGTCTCCTTTTTCTTCGTTTTCACATCTATCACCTCGATTGTTGCTCCCGGTATTGCTGCACCGTCAATACTTATCACCTTTCCATTAGCACGTACATTGGTCTGTGCTAAAGCTTCTTGGAAAAGTGATGATAGCCCATAGATTAGCAATGGGTAAATTACTTTACTTTTCATAGTCATAAATTGTTTATAATGGTTAATGGTTACTAAAAAATGTTTATTTAATTCTTATAATATTATCTTTTATAGTAAAGTTGCATCCATTCATTTGACAGAAAATTGTAAGTAAATTTTCTAGGTTATCGTTCTGGTATAGTTCTCCTGTAAAATTACCGTTGGTAATCTTTGGATTTTCGACATCAATGGAGACACCATAAAGTCGTTCCATTATGCTGAATAGGTCGGCATTTGATACGCCACTGAAGTTGACGACTTGATTGGACCAGGCAATCGTACTTTCCGAATAATTATTGCGGATCGACTTACGCTCCTTATCCCAAGCTTTTTTATGCCCTTCCTTATTCTCGTTGATATGGTTATAGGTAAAATTAACCTTACTGACTACTATAGCCGTTGGGTTATTCAAAATGATTTCACTATCGGTATTATCTGTAGGATCTTCTACAACTATCTTTCCTTCTAACAGCTTGATGATTAAATTTTCGTTATTGTAATCGTCGATAGAAAAGGTTGTTCCAACAGCCCGCGTTTGGACACCTTGATTGATCACACGAAATGGAAGATCTTTATTTGCATGAACGAAATAGGTAATTTCGCCGGCTACTTGGTTTAACTCTCTATCTTTAGCGAAGTTGGTCCGATAAGTAAGCTTAGCTGCCGGACTTAGTTTTACTCTGCTGCTGTCTGGCAAGATATGCCATTCTGCTGATTCTGTATCATTTACGATTTCTACCAATAAAGGAGACTCCAGATGCGAAGGGCTATCGTGCTTTCCTAGTTTGTAAAACGAAAATGCAACGAATAGTAATACAGCGGCTGCGATCAACAGGCGCTTGAGTAGCAGTCCCTGTTTAGGCTTCGCTAAAATAGCATCGCATAAGAGATCTTTTTCAACTTGGTCAATATGAATGATTTCGTTGTCGGCTAAATTTTCGAATAGTTGTATCTTATCCAGTTCGTCGTCATTGCCTTCCAAATAGGACGCCACATCCTTACATTCATTGTAAGAACATTGGTTTGACAAAAACTTTTCTAAGATCTCCTTTTTCACGGTTTATAATTTAGGCGTCTTTATATCTATATACGCTCATAAAATTAAAACTACGTACTCCATGAAAAATTATTTTTAAAGATGTAGCATAATGTAGATTAGGGCGAGTATTTTCCGAAGTTGTTGCACAGATTTATAGATATGTGTTTCGACGGTTCGGATGGAAACATTCAACTTCTCAGCAATCTCTTTATGGCTATAGCCTTCGATGTATGCCATATTAAAAACCTCTTTTCGCACCGGGGAGAGTCCATTGATTGCATTTTGCAGCGAGTCCTTGAGGTCGGTAGAGAGTTCATCGATGGGGATTTTTTCCTGTTGCTTGAGGCTATCGATCATTTGCCGCTCTTTCGATTCTTTTCTCAACCAATCGATAAAAACAAGCTTTCCTTTTCTGAATAATTGGATTTCGACGGTAAGTTCTGGTGTAAAACTATCTCGATATCGCCAAAATTTGATGAAGGTCTGTTGTGTTAGGTCCTGCGCGACTTCATAGGATCCTGTTTTTTTATAAAACCCAGAATATATACGGTCATAGTATTTCGTAAATACCGCTCTAAAACTCTCCTCATCAATTTGTAAATACATATCGAGCTGCGTTTATTCTAAATGGTTAGATTTTTTTTATTAATACGTGCAGTGGATATCCAAATTAAGGATAATTATGGAATTTTACTATATGAAATCAAATTTGAATTAAGCTATAGGAGGATGATTTTCCATGCATTCAGGAGTTCGTTGCGTTGAATTAATTCCTTCGCTTTTAATAGTTGGTGAGTTAGTCTGGTCGATTCATCTCCGATAAAGGCATTCAGCAGCTCCTGGATTTCTGGTTGGTATTGATAAGCATCAATTTCTGTCTCCTCGGGAAGTTGCTTGACGCTTTTAAGCGTATTAATCTCTTCTTCTGAGAAGATATTTGAGGCTGTAACAAAACTTGGTATTTCGATCATGACACTAATTTATCGCTTCTTTTATATACTGCTTTTAGAATAAAAAAGCTGAACCAGTTAAAGTTCAGCTTTTTTGAATGATATTACAATGTTTTATAGTTTTTCGATAACTTTATTGGCAAATTCGCTTGTTTTAAGAAGCGTTGCGTCTTCCATTAAATTATAGAAATCCACTGTGACGGTTTTTTCTTTAATGGTTTCAGCAACTGCCTGTACGATGGCATCCGCTGCTTCGCTCCAACCCATGTAATCTAACATCATGACCCCGCTTAGAATAACCGAACAAGGGTTCATACTATCCGTATTGGCGAACCTTGGTGCTGTTCCGTGGGTAGCTTCGAAAATAGCATGTCCGGTTTTATAATTGATATTTGCGCCTGGGGCAATACCAATACCACCTACCATCGCCGCTAAGGCATCTGAAATATAGTCGCCGTTTAAGTTTAACGTCGCTACCACATCATAATCCTGAGGTGCGAGTAGAATCTGTTGCAAGAAGTTGTCCGCGATAATGTCTTTAACAATTATCTTTCCTGCGGCTTCTGCTGCTTTCTGTTCGGCATTAGCCGCGTCGGCACCACTAGCCTCTTTCGTCTTTTCCCATTGATTCCAAGTGTATAGCTTATCCCCGAATTCTGACTCCGCAAGTTGATATCCCCAATTTTTAAAGGCACCCTCGGTATATTTCATGATATTACCCTTGTGTACAATGGTAATGGATTTTCTTCCTTCAGCTATAGCAAATTCGATCGCTGCTCGTATCAAACGTTTTGAGACTTCCTCTGAGACGAACTTTAATCCGACTCCCGTTGTATTAGTGAAGTTATAATCTACGCTTAGATCGTCTTTAAGGAAGTCTTGAATGCGTCTGGCTTCCGCCGTGCCTGCTGCGAATTCTATCCCCGCGTAAATATCCTCCGTATTCTCACGAAATACGACCATATCAACTTTTTCCGGATGCTTCACGGGAGAAGGCACACCTTCGTACCATTTTGTAGGACGCTGACAAACATAAAGATCAAGCTCCTTGCGCAAAGCAACATTCAATGAACGGATTCCTCCACCGATTGGTGTTGTTAAAGGACCTTTGATACCAACAAGATATTCTTTGAATGTGTCTAATGTTGCCTCTGGCAACCAGTTTCCTGTTTCATTGAATGCTTTTTCACCGGCAAGGACTTCCAACCAGTTGATCTTCCGTTGGTTATTATAGGCTTTGGCAATCGCTGCATCGAAAACACGTACAGAAGCATGCCAGATGTCCGGCCCGATTCCGTCTCCGATAATAAAGGGTATGCTTACCTGATCTGGGACATTCAATTTCCCTGAACCGCTAATCGTTATTTTATCGCTCATTATTTATTAGTTTTTATCTTTCCCAAACATGTTACCAATTTCACGGCTGATTTTGCGGAAAATAGGCGCAGTTTGAACATCTTCGTACTCATCGATATGCATATCTGCCACACGAGCAGGAAAGATTAAGATTAAGTTCTGATTTTTGTAGTACTTCCCAACGCGTTTTGCCAAACCATCTAACGAGTCTCTATAGGATACTTCACCATAGCGGGAAGATACAAAGACAAGCAGCGAGTCTGCATTTGAGAATGTTGCCAATCCATAGATATTATCCCAATCTTCATATAAATCATAGCTTACCGGAATGCTGGATTTCAGCGTGTCTAGCATGATTTCAATAGCTTGTTTGGTTCTGAAATTACAAACATATCTGATTGGGAGCGAAAGCTCTTGTGCGAATTTACTCATCTTTTCCATCCAGTAGGCAAAACCGACTTCCGATTCAGCCAATGGGGGAACAAAAATAGTAATGGATTTGTTTGTGATAAATGGTTTGTCTAAGCGACACATAAAAAGACTGGCATCCGTCCGGTTCAAGATACTTTCGGTTTTCTCACCTACGATTTTTTCCACGAAAGATGTTGCCGAAGGCCAACCCAGGATAAGACAGTCTGCAAAAGCTTCACGCGAGGCTCGCCCGATACCGTTGGCAATGTTGAAATCGATTGCCGTAATCAATTCAACGTCGGTCTCCGAACCTGAAGCATATTTCGCCATTTTATCAAGGTTCTGTCTGGCGAGATGTACATTTCGCTCAGCCTGTTCATCGTTAGGAACAACGCTTAAAATATTTAATGGGTGGGGTGATTTCTTAGATTTGATCAATGTTGCAAAATCCAAAATCGCTTCCATATTGTTGAGGTTTGCAATAGGAATCAAAATTTGTTCCTCGTGCTCTTCTACATGCTCCATATGTTCCTGATCCTGATGACCAGCCATGACGCTTTTTTTGGAAGCATTCTCCGTAACAATCGATGCAATGATACAGCTTACTAAGATCAAGACGATCGTACCGTTCAATACGTTTTCATCGATGATGTCATTGTTGTATCCTACCATGATGATCGCAAGTGTTGCGGCCGCATGGGCATTACTAAGACCGAAGATAAGGTTTCGCTCGTTGTTGTTGTATTTAAACACCCATTGAGTAGCGGTAGCTGCCAGGAATTTACCCACGACGCCAACTAGCGTCAATACACCTGCCACGTAAAATACCGTTAGCCCCTCTCCCTTTGTAAACACGCTGATATCAACGATCATGCCCACAGAAATCAAGAAGAATGGGATAAATATCGCATTACCGATAAACTCGACTCTATTCATCAACGCAGATGAATGTGGAATCAATTTATTCAGTGCTAAACCCGCAACGAATGCGCCGATGATTGGTTCAAGGTTTGCCATTTCCGCCAGGAAGGCAGCAAAGAAGACAACAGTAAGTACAAATATGTAGTGCGCCGTTTTTTCGCCTTCGATCTTTTCGAAGAACCATTTGGCAATCTTCGGGATCACACCGAACATTATGAAAAGGAAGATGGCGAAAGATACGCCTAATGTCACCCAGAACTCGTTATTGATGTCACCTTGCGAGGCGCCCTTGATCACTGCCAGAATTATCAGTACAGCAGTATCCGTAAGGATAGTACCACCAATGGTAATAGCGACAGCTTCATTTTTCGAAATACCGTAGCGGTTAACGATTGGATAGGAAACCAATGTATGCGTTGCGAACATACTCGCAATGAGGATACTCGAAAGTAGACTGTAGTCCAAGACATAATAACAGACCGGGAATCCAATAGAAATCGGGATGATGAAAGTAAAGAATCCAAACATCAGACTCTTATGTTTGGTCTTTTTAAACTCATTCATATCAAGCTCTAAACCCGCAATAAACATGATATAGAGCAATCCAATAGTGGAGAATAAATCAACCGCCGAATTTTTCTCCAGCCAATTTAGACCATGCGGTCCAATGATCATCCCTGAAATAATCAAACCGATTATACCCGGTACTTTAATTGGGCGTAATAAGATTGGTGATAAGAGAATGATGAATAAGACAAGGGAAAATATTAGGACGGGATTGGTTAATGGCGCTTCAAAAGCATGGGCTAAGTGGTCAAAAACTTTGTTCATATATATTCGCTTGTTTATGGTACAACTATTAAAAGTCGTAATTGTTTTTCTAGCGAAAGATAATGAAAATTCTAATTTTTAAGAAAAAAGAGGCCGTTAGCAGTTGAACTATTTAAACTGAATGGTCTTGATTGGCGATATTCGGCTAATCAGCATAGAAGGGATAAATAGAGTTATCAACGCAATAAAGATCAAAGCCAGGTTGAGCCAAATAACTGTAAGCCAGGAGATATCCATTGGCACGAAGGAAACGTAGTAAACCGACGGGTCCAGCTTGAAGAAATGTGTGCTGCGTTGGAAAAAATAAAGTGCAATCGCAAGAAAGTTACCTAACAAAAGTCCGTATCCGATTAAATAAAGCGAATTATAAAGGAATACAGTTCGAATTTTTCGATTTTGCATACCCAGCGATTTCAAGATACCAATCATCGGTGATCGCTCAAGGATACTGATCAATAAGGCCGATATCATATTGATGACTGCTACGACGACCATCAGCACAAAGATGATATTGTCGTTCATATCGAGCATATTCAACCAGTTGAAGATATCCGGCATTTGTTCTACGACATTCGTTGCATATAATTCGATAGGAAGCTGATCATTGACGTCTTGAGTTGTCTTTGCTAGCTGGTTGAAGTCCTTTACCCGTACTTCATAGCCGCCCACTTCGTTGTCTGCAAGATTGTTCAGCTTGCGAATTAACGATAAGGAACCGATTACATAGATCTTATCTAACTCTTCTGAGTTTGTTGTATAAATCCCCCGAATAGTAAATTTCCGCTTTCTAACCGGTTCTTGGATGAAATACATAATGAAATCATCCCCTACTTTAAGGTTCAGCCGATTTGCAATAAGGCTGGAGATAAGCAATTGGTTTTCGGCATTCTCTGCTTTGAAGTCTATAGGTTCTCCCTCTATAATCGTTTTGGAAAGGAACTCCTGATCATAATCCTGATCAATTCCTTTCAGGAGAACGCCTTCGACTTCGCCCTTCACGTTCATTATTCCGGCTTTGGTAGCAAAAGGATATACATTGATGACATTACTGTCTGCCTCCAGCGTTTGGATTTGACTCTTTGTAAGTGAAATTGGAGTATTGACATAGGAGTCGTTACGATCATTTTTTAAGATAATGACATCACCAAAGAAGCCGCGCTGCTTATCTGTGATTTCGCCCTTGAATCCTCGCAGTATCGCGACAGCCATAATAATTGCCAAAATTGCAAGCGTCAAAGCTCCAATCGTTACTCGCACGATTAGTTTCGAGAAAGTACGATTTCCAGATAGTGTGATTCGTTTGGCTAAGAAAAATGGAAAATTCAAGCTTAAATTAAATTTGTAACTTCGCAAAGTTATAAAAATTCGTTTCACATGCGAATTGAAATTACATTATCAAGATTCTAGTATGCGTATAATTTTCATGGGTACCCCCGATTTTGCAGTTGCCTCGTTAAAAGCTTTAATAGATGCAGGTGAAGAGGTTGTGGCAGTAGTGACGGCGCCTGACAAACCTGCAGGTAGAGGTCAAAAGTTACATCAGTCTGCTGTCAAACAATTTGCAGTAGAAAATAATCTTCCGGTTCTACAACCGGAGAAACTTAGATCTCCGGAATTTATAGAGGAGCTACGCTCTTTCCGCGCAGACTTGCAAGTTGTGGTAGCTTTTAGAATGTTACCTGAAATCGTATGGAACATGCCAAAAAATGGTACTGTAAATGTTCATGGGTCGTTATTGCCAAATTATCGCGGCGCTGCCCCTATTAATCATGCAGTAATCAACGGTGAAAAGAAAACTGGCGTAACCACATTTTTGCTTCAACATGAAATAGATACCGGAAATATTCTATTAGCGGACGAGGTTGAGATTAAGGAAACTGATGATGCCGGAACAGTGCATGATAATCTGATGCACCTAGGAGCTAAGTTAATCGTAAAAACCGTAGATGCGATAAAGCGCGGATCAATAGATCCGATTCCGCAGAGCGGGCTTATCAATGAATCGGATATTAAACATGCTCCGAAAATCTTTAAAGAAGATTGCCAGATTAACTGGGAAAAAGATACTACTACGGTTTACAACTTCATTCGTGGCCTAAGCCCCTATCCTACTGCTTTTACGCATCTGGACAACAAAGTTTTAAAGGTATACAAAACAGAAAAGGAACTGATTCCGCACAATTATGAAGCAGGAAAATTTATCAGCGATGGTAAAACTTATCTCAAGGTAGCAACCCTTGATGGCTTTATTAAATTAAATGAAATTCAAATCGAGGGGAAAAAGCGAATGCATGTCGCAGACTTTCTTAGAGGTTATAAATCCGAAGAAACTATCATTGTTCCTTAAACTCTAAGATATCCCCGGGCTGACATTCCAGCGCCCGACAAATCGCATCCAACGTACTTAATCGGATAGCTTTCGCTTTCTGATTCTTTATGATGGATAGATTTGATAACGTTATTCCCACTTTGTCACTCAATTCATTGAGTGACATTTTCTTTTTAGACATCATCTGGTCCAAGTGAATCATAATTGGCATAAGTTTGCGTTTATTTCAGTTTCACATTCAAAACAAAATGTACCTAAAAATGTTTTAGTTACTAGATAATAAAAGGTGAGATTAAAAGTTTAGATAGTAAAGATTGTAATATTATGATTGCAGTATCAGGTAAACTATAATATTTGGAATGATTTTTGTGAATAGTTTTACCTCAACTCACCACTGCTAAGTAACTCATTATGAGTTTATAATTTACAATTATATTAGAATTTAATGAAGAAATTTCGCTATGTTTGCGAACATTTCAGAATAGAAAGGTTTATATTATTAAATGAGACAGCTCAAAATTACGCAATCCATCACCAATCGTGAGTCCCAATCGTTAGATAAATACTTACATGAAATTGGAAAAGTAGATTTAATTTCAGCAGAAGAAGAAGTTATTCTAGCACAAAGAATCCGCGAAGGTGATCAAGTAGCATTAGAGAAATTAACAAAAACCAATCTTCGCTTTGTCGTTTCAGTTGCAAAACAATATCAGAATCAAGGTCTAACATTAGGTGACTTGATCAATGAGGGCAATTTAGGCTTAATTAAGGCAGCAAAACGCTTCGACGAAACAAAAGGATTTAAGTTTATCTCCTATGCGGTTTGGTGGATTCGTCAATCTATTCTTCAAGCAATTGCAGAGCAATCTCGTATCGTTCGTCTACCGTTAAACCAAGTAGGATCATTAAGTAAAATTAGTAAAGCCTTCTCGAAACTTGAGCAAGAATACGAACGTGAGCCATCACCAGAAGAGTTAGCAGATATCCTAGAAACAACAGTGGATAAGGTATCTGATACTTTAAGTAATTCTGGCCGCCACGTATCTATGGATGCTCCATTCGTGCAAGGAGAAGAAAACACATTACTTGACGTTTTAGAAAATAGCGACCCAGATACAGATAGTTCTTTAATTGATGAGTCTTTATCCGAAGAAATCAAACGTTCGTTAGCAACATTAACAGAAAGAGAACGCGAAATCATCGTTCTATTCTTTGGATTAGGATCTAATCATCAATTGTCACTTGAGGAAATCGGCGAAAAATTTAGCTTAACTAGAGAACGCGTTCGTCAAATTAAAGATAAAGCTTTACAGAGACTACGTCATACTTCTAGAAGCAAGATTCTAAAATCGTATTTAGGATAGAAATTTTATTGAAAGCATAAGTAAAGCGCAATTTAACAATTGCGCTTTTTTTATGCGCATTTGGCATTATCACAGGGACAAAAAAAATTGCCTTCACTATTAGCAAAGGCAATTCTTTAATCTTGATAAAAGAAAAATTATTTCTTGTGTAATTGTTCGTATAAATCAATTACTTTTTTCTGTAAATCAATTACTTCAGCTTCACGAGCCTGTAATCTCTTCTGTAATTCATTAACTTCGTTCTGGATTTGCTTATCTTCTTCAGGATCTGAAGTAGACAAAAGTTGTACTAATGACAATCCGAATAACTTTGAAATTTGGTTTAGCCTAGAAAGGTTGACATCGGTAATTCCAGTTTCAATCTTTGAAAACGCAGGAATCGAGATATCCAATCGCTTGGCTACATCCTCCTGACTCCAGCCCTTCTGGTGTCTAAGTAATCTAATTTTTTTTCCTAATGCATTCATGGGTAAAATGTAAAATATTTATTTATTAAGTAATTATCAAATTTAAACAAATAAAGTATATTTCAAAATGCCAATATTAAAATTTTAGAAAATTTTTATAAGTATCTTAAAAATTTCTTAAAAATTTGTCTGCAAAGCTTGACATATTTACCCCATTGTAATTGTTTGAACTCATAAATAGCAAATTGTACCCAGCTGACTTAAAACCCTCTAAAAAGTGCTCTAAATCAGCTATTTGCGTTATCACTTGGAATGAAGGATGGTTGAACGCTTGAGTTAAATTTTCGATAGCATTATCCAATACTATATTTTTTTCCTTTAAAAGAGAAATATTCACAAAAACTGCCGCGAAATCAGACTCATTCATACTATTTGTGTACTCTTGAATAAAGTGTGGATCAAGACTATCATAAGCATTCAATTCGATAACCGTAACGAGTGCTTGATTCGGAAACTGTTCTTTGACAGCGTGAATACTTGAACGTAATTTTGACGGCGTATGGGCGAAGTCTTGGTAGACTACACTGCCATTCTGACTTGCGACAAATTCCAGATAACGAATAGAACTCTTGAAGTCCTGGATAGCATGATAAAACTCATCTCGCTTAACACCCAGCCATTCACACACCGTAAAAGCGCCTGCGACATTAGAGAGGTTATGTTTTCCGAAAATCTTTAACGGAATGCGATCTTCGCCATGATTTAAATAGGTTACTCCTTTGTTTATAGAATACTCAGGGAGCTTATATCCATGGCGATTTATTTTGATATCCATTGTGCGCTCTACAATCGCTCTAGTCCGCTCATCGTCCTTATTATAGATTAGAGTACCTTTGGGAACAATAGTTCTTATAAAGTCCTCAAATTGCTTATAATAAGCTTCTTCATCGATAACAGTTTTAAAGTGATCCCACTCTACTCCGGAAATCAATGCGATATTAGGTTTATATTCTAAGAATTTAGAATGCTTATCCACGGAGGATGCATAGTATTCATCACCCTCGATGATCATGAGATTATTGTCCGGATTTAGCTGCAATAAGTCATCAAATCCTTCTAATTGAGCGCCTACTAGGTAGTCGAATGGCTTGCCGAGCTTCTTCAACACATGCATAATCATGCTTGTGATGGTCGTCTTACCATACGTCCCTGCGATTACGACGCGTATTTTATCCACACTTTGCTCATATACGAATTCCGGAAACGAGTAGATTTTAAGACCTAATTCCTGAGCTCTTTTAAGCTCCGGATTTTCTTCCTCGGCATGCATCCCAAGAATGACAGCATCGATATCCTCACTTACTTTCTCGGGAAACCATCCTAATTCTTTAGGAAGCAGCCCGGCTTCCAGTAAATGCGATTTAGAGGGTTCCACGATTTGATCGTCAGAACCACTAACCTGATGGCCTTGCTCGGCTAAGTTAATAGCCAAATTATGCATAATGCTTCCGCCTATGGCAATAAAATGAATACGCATTTAATTAGCTTTAGTAAACTTGGCTGCACACCAATTATCGAGGACTTTATTTTCCACATATTGGAAACCAACTGACTCGGCCTTTTGTTTGAGAATTTCGAGATCTTCTCCATCATAGAAGCCGGAAAGATATAATTCGCCTCCGTTAGGCAAACAAGCAGCATAGGTATCCAACTGATCTAGCAAAATATTCCGGTTGATATTAGCAAGAATAGTATCAAAAGACAAACCTTCAATTGCTTCCTTTGAACCCAATTTAGCGTCTATATTACTAACATCATTTAATTGAACATTCTCAATCACACTGTCGACACAAATTGGGTCGTAGTCAACAGCAAGCAATTGCTTTGCTCCTCTTTTTGAGGCAAGAATCGCTAAAATTCCTGTACCACAGCCCATGTCCAAGACTTCTTTTCCATTGAATTCGTTTTCTAGAATAAAAGAAAGCATCATGGAAGTCGTCTGATGATGACCTGTGCCAAATGACATTTTAGGATCGATGATTATCTGATATGGGTACTCTGAGCGATCTTCATGAAATGTTGCACGAACATAGCACGTATTATCGACAAGAATCGGGTTGAAGTTACTTTCCCAAATCTGGTTCCAATTTTTCTCCTCAATTTCCTTTACCTGATAGTCTAGGTCAAATCCATCAACTTCGCTTAGCAACACAGATTCCAAAGCTTGGATATCTAAATTAGCAGAAGGGATATAGGCTTCGAAACCTCCATCAATATCTTCGAAAGTATCAAAACCAATTTCTGCTAATTCAGAAATTAGCAAATCCTTTTGCCAATCTTCAATACTTGAAGACGTAAAAGTAACTGCTGAGTATTTCATATATTACGCGTTAAATACACTAATAATTTGTAAGAAATCGCGAGATTTCAAAGATGCACCGCCAATCAAACCGCCATCAATATCCGGTTGTGAGAATAAGCTTTGCGCATTAGATGGATTAGCACTTCCGCCATAAAGGATAGTCGTATCGTCAGCAATAGTTTCTCCATACTTTTCAGCAATAGTTTTGCGGATAAAAGCATGAACTTCTTGCGCTTGCTCCGGGCTAGCCGTTAATCCTGTTCCGATAGCCCAAACTGGTTCATATGCTAAAACGACCGATTTAAACGCTTCAGGACTTAAATGAAATAAACCTTTGCTCAATTGCGTTTTGATGATATCGAAGAAAGAACCCGATTCGCGCTCTTCTTTTGTTTCACCAATACAGAATATAGGCTTCAAATCATTTTTCAAAGCAGCATCTACTTTTTCAGCCAATAACTCATCAGTTTCACCGAAATAAGCTCTACGCTCTGAATGGCCTAGGATAACATAGCTCGCACCTGTAGATTTTACTTGAGAAGCCGATATTTCGCCTGTAAAGGCACCTGACTCCACTTGATGAATATTCTGTGCACCTATCGCCACGTTGGCTACAGGAGCGCTTAATTTAGCTAAAGCCGGCAAATGGATAAAAGGACTACATACCACAACTTCTTGATTTCCTCTGACCTCATCTTTCACCATGTTCACAATTTCTGAGAAAAGGCTTACACCCTGCTCATAATCCATGTTCATTTTCCAGTTTCCTGCTACGATGTTCTTACGCATAAATTATATATTAATGGTTGATTAATTGCACTCTTAAACTCTCTGTGTCCTTAAAAACACGTTTTATTATTTCATAATCTTTTAAATGATTGCTATTTGCCGAGCCCTGCTTTCGCTGCAACATATTTAAAAATCCATCCAACTTATAATCGGTGTACTCCTTGTCGGTTAACCAACTAAAATCTGGAACAAATTTGGGAATAAATTTCGACAATGCTATCTGCGCACCGACGCCAATCACGCTTCCCGTATTAAATGAGGAATTTATAGCTGCCATTGCATAATCCCCCATCATCAATCCACACTTCTGCAATTTGGTATCACGCATTCCTCCGCTAAAATAGTCATATAATTTGACTGTACTCCAGTTATTCTTCAAGTTTGAGTTACTTGTGCCGGCGCCTAAATTGCAGCCCTCACCAATAACCGAACATCCCAGATAACCGTCATGTCCTTTCGCGCTGTTACCCCAAAGGACAGAGTTATTGACCTCACCTCCTACTGTGCTTTGAGGCCCGATCGACACATTCTCATACAGTCGAGACCCCATTTTAACCCGAGCGATATCTCCAATTCCTACATAGCCTCTAAGAAAGCTGCCCTCTTCTAGATTCGCGTGCTTTCCAATATAGATAGGTCCATTCAGGCTATTTAAACTGACGCCTTCAACTTGAGCACCCTCTTCAACAAAAATCCATTCACCAAAGATCATATTGCTACTGCTCAACTTGGCGGTACTCCTTCCTTTGGTCAATAAATTAAAATCGAAAAGCAATTGCTTCTTATTGTGCAGATAAATGTCTTCAGGGTAACAAACTTCCTCTATTGGAAAATCAACGTTTATCGGTTTAAGATCAGAAAACGTAATATCTATTCCTACAGGAAGTACTTCTGTTTTTGCTGCTATCCACGCTCCATTCTTAACCAAACATTCGCCGACAGACAACCTATCGATCGCCTCAGCCAATTGATCTGAAGGCAGAACACTAGCTTTAATAATCAGATTATATGTAGTATCGGAATTGATCAGCGGAAATGCATCTTGAAGATAATCTACAGTCAAATAGCCAACCTCTTTTCCGAAGATTTGGCGCCATTTTTCATCTATCGTACATATGCCAACACGTAGATTGCCTACAGGCCTCGTGGCGCTAAAAGGCAACAATTGCCTCCGCCATTCGGCATTATCATATAATACGATAGAACAGGACATAAATTAAATAAAAATACATAAAAAAACCCGATAAGCTAATGTTATCGGGATCTTCTTTAATTTCTTGTAGGAAATAAAACTTATTTCTTGTTGTAACGGCTACGGAATTTATCAATACGTCCGGCTGTATCAACTAATTTCATTTTACCAGTGTAAAAAGGGTGTGAAGTGTGAGAGATCTCTAATTTCACTAATGGATATTCAGTACCATCTTCCCAAGTAATGGTCTCTTTTGTGTCAACACAAGATTTAGTGATGAAAGCGTAGTCGTTAGACATGTCTTTGAAAACAACTAATCTGTAGTTCGATGGATGCAAATCTTTTTTCATTTTATCTTATGATTACTATATATTCAACAATTGAGGTGCAAAGATAATTTATTTTTTCATCAAATACAAAAAACCATAAAATTTCATTCCACATAGTGTTAATAAAATTCCTTTGCTTTATTATCGTCGAGCACTCAACGTGCAAAAATTGCAAATTGCTTTGAATTTTACAAGCTAGATCGTATAATAATCTCCTTTTTTTGCCTTCCCATATCGATTAAGTAGTTCTAATTTCCTACTTTTGCAGTCAATTTAAGTTCGAAAAACAACATGTATGTTTTCCTCGAAATACCAAAAAGATTGAATTTTCTTATTGGCCTTTAAAAACAGACACATTTCAGAAAAAAATGAGTATCGTATTATCAGAACAAGAACAACAGCGCAGGCTAAACCTTCAAGGAATGATCGACCTCGGAATCAATCCTTTCCCTGCGGAAGAATTTGTCGTAAATGTAACGGCAGAAGACATATTAGCAAACTACGAAAGAGATAAACTCAACTATAAGAACATTCAATTTGCAGGACGGATCATGAGTCGTCGTGTGATGGGAAGTGCTTCTTTCATTGAACTACAAGACTCTACCGGACGTATCCAGGCTTATGTAAAACGTGATGACATCTGCCCTACCGAAGATAAGACCCTTTATAATACAGTATTCAAAAAACTTCTTGATATCGGTGATATCGTAGGGATTAGAGGATATGTATTCACTACGCAGACTGGCGAGATCAGTATACATGTAGAAGAGTTAAAAGTATTGACGAAGTCTTTACGCCCTCTTCCAATCGTAAAAGAAGCTGATGGTAAAACATTTGACGCCTTTACTGATCCAGAACAAAGATACCGCATGCGTTATGTGGATTTAATCGTTAATGCACAGAATAGAGAGATTTTTGTGAAGCGCACAAAGCTCTTTAACGCGATGCGCGAATATTTCAACAACGCTGGATATATGGAGGTTGAAACTCCAATTCTTCAGTCCATTCCTGGTGGTGCTGCTGCACGTCCGTTCATTACACATCACAATGCGCTTGACATACCATTGTATCTAAGAATTGCAAACGAACTTTACTTAAAGAGATTAATCGTTGGTGGTTTTGATGGTGTTTACGAGTTTTCTAAGAACTTCCGTAACGAAGGTATGGACCGCACGCATAATCCAGAGTTTACCGCAATGGAAATCTACGTTGCTTACAAAGACTACAATTGGATGATGGATTTCACCGAAAGACTTCTTGAGCACTGTGCATTAGCGGTTAACGGAACGACCCAAGCTACTTTCAACGAGCATAAGATTGATTTCAAAGCACCTTATCCTCGCGTAAGCATGACGGAAGCAATCAAACAGTTCACAGGATTCGATATTACCGGAAAGTCTGAAGACGAGATTCGCGAAGCAGCAAAAGGTATGGGAATCGCCGTAAATGAAACAATGGGTAAAGGTAAATTGATTGATGAAATCTTTGGCGAGAAATGTGAAGGAAACTTTATCCAACCAACATTCATCACAGACTACCCTATCGAGATGTCACCATTGACGAAAAAGCACCGCGACAATCCAGAACTGACGGAGCGTTTTGAATTGATGGTATGTGGTAAGGAAATTGCAAATGCATATTCTGAGCTGAACGACCCTATCGATCAACGCGAAAGATTCGAAGATCAGCTGAAACTTTCCGAAAAAGGAGACGATGAGGCGATGTTCATCGATCAAGATTTCCTACGTGCATTAGAGTATGGTATGCCTCCTACTTCAGGACTAGGTATCGGAATGGACAGATTAATTATGTTCTTAACGAACAATCCTTCGATTCAAGAAGTATTGTTCTTCCCTCAAATGCGCCCTGAAAAAGTAGCTAAGGTTGCTGCCGTAGCAGACTACGTTGCTTTAGGAATTCCAGAAGGATGGGTACCAGTTCTTCAAAAAATGGGCTTCAATACCATCGAAGCATTGAAAGAAGCCAATCCAAACAAGGTTTTCAATGACCTTGGCGGAATGCGCAAAAAAATGAAATTAGACATTTCCATGCCAACAAAGGATGAAGTCCTTGCTTGGTTTGCATAAAAAGCGCCCGGAATAGACGCTGTAAAGTAGAAATTCTGAATCAAACTAAATTTAAGCCTCACAAATTGTGGGGCTTTTATTTTTTCCAGACCAATTGCTAAGAACTAATCTCCTATTAAACTTCCTTGCTATCAAACAAAACGATGGATTAACGACTTATTACCCATATCATCAATGAAAGGATATGAAATGAAATATATAATCCCATTAATTCTTCTCGGCACTATATTCGCCTGCGGCACATCTTCAAACGGACCTAGAAAACCAAAAATTGAAGGAAATTGGCGTTGGATAAAAACGACAGGGGGCTTTGCTGGTACAACGACCACACCGGAGTCTTCCGGTAAACAGATCCACCTGCAGATAACCAAAGACAGTATATTTACCTATGCAGATGGCGAACTGCAACGGGCTATTCCATACAACCTGCAACTAGGAAAAGTTATTGAATCGCAAAAAATGGAATGGTTGATTCATAACGGAGAACATAAAGCATCCGTTTATAGAAAAGACACTTTACTTTTAATGAATGAACAATGTTATGATTGCTTTAATCAAACATTTGTGAAAATGAAAGAATAAGAAAAAGAAGGTGTCTAAA